>JAQBHN010000080.1:0-22317 GCA_032127635.1 Nitrososphaerota archaeon | reverse complement strand
CGTTACACAAAAAGAATCATTTTCAAGAACGCCACGGAATAAAATTGGTGGAAAGGTGATGAAAAGAGACAGGTTTGAAAAAAATAAAGAATTCTCCACAAAGATTTCCAATCTTTACAGAATTGTTGCCAAGAAAAAACGATGGAAAATAATTAATGCTACCAAGTCCAAAATTGAAGTTCATGAAGAAATTTTAAGAATATTTTCAAAGAAATTAGGATTATGAAAAAAAATTACATAGACATCATTGATCCAATTCATGATTTTATTCGTGTTTACGATTACGAACTTCCAATAATTGACAATCCCCTTTTTCAAAGATTGAGAAGAATAAAACAGCTATCTGGTGCACATTTGACATATCCTTCAGCCCAACATAGTAGATTTGAGCACTCTCTGGGAGTCATGCATATTGCTAGTCAAGCTGGTTTTGCATTAAATGAAAAAGGATTTTTAAATTCTGACGATGTTCAAATTTTGCGCATCGCAGGTTTGCTACACGATATTGGCCATGGTCCTTTTTCTCATTTATTCGAAGAAGTAATACAGGAAAAAAAAATTTCTCACGAAGATTACGGAAAAAAAATCATTTTAAACTCTGAAATTGGCGATATAGTGTCAAAAACTGGATTTGATAAAAAACTAGTCACCAAAATTGCATTTGGAGAGTCAAAATTCCAATATCTAAATGAAATTGTTTCAGGGGCACTGAGTGCAGATATGATGGATTATTTACTAAGAGATGGTTATTTTACGGGCGCCGAACATGCAAAGATTGATCATAAAAGAATTACGCAATCCCTTGATATTCATAAAAATAAACTCGCTTTGGAGCGTTCTGCACTCTATTCTTTTGAATCTATGATGCATTCTAGATATCAGATGTTCAAAGCAGTATATTTTCATAAAACTGTACGTGCTGCAGAGGTTATGCTTATTGAAGCGCTAAGATTATCTGATGATGAATTTGGTTTCACATCTTTTAATCTAAATGAATTCGTTAAATTAACTGACGAATACGTCCTATCATCCTTGATCTCATCAAAATCTTCCAAACTAAAACGAGCAAAGCAATTGGCAGAGGATTATCAAAATAGAAAGTTGCTAAAATGCGTATTTGAGAGAATACTTACCAATCAAACAAATTTGAAAAAGACTAGAACGGATGAACTTAGAATTGAAATTTCTAAAAAATCAAAAGTTGCTGAAAATGAAATTTTTGTGGATAGTTCTGTCACTCCGTCTATCCCACTTGCCCCATCAAAAAATGAATCAAAATCAATCATTTTGATAACTAGCGAGGGTGCGAAATCCTCTGCAAAAGAGATGCCAATATCTGAAATACCCGTGGTTTCAGCAATTTCTGGGTTCATGAACATACTCAGAATCTATGCTCATCAAAAGAACAGAAAAAAAGTTGAAATTGCCGCAAAATCAATCCTTGGTGATTTAAAGTGAAAAAACGAATTGTAATCAAATTATCAGGAAGGGTTTTTGGTACGGATAATGTCAAAAACCTGAAAGATTATGCTGCATTTCTAGTAAAAATTAGCAAGTTTTGCCAACCCATTGTGATTGCTGGGGGGGGTGATATTGCACGACATTACATTTCTCATGCAAGATCTTCTGGTGCTGATGAATCCACTCTTGATGAGCTAGGAATTGAAATTTCAAGACTCAATGCAAAATTGCTAATTTATGCTCTAAAAAACAAAGCATATTCGCACCCACCAACGACTTTACAGGAAGTCAAACACGCAGTAGATGATGGATTGATAGTAGTTGCAGGCGGTCTTCATCCTGGCCAAAGCACTAATGGCACTGCGGCATTGATTGCAGAAAAAATTCAAGCTGAACAGTTTCTTAATGCTACAGATGTTGATGGAGTTTATGATATGGATCCTAATAAATTCAAAAAAGCAAAAAAAATTCAAACAAATAGAACTGAAAAATTTGAAAAGTATGCTAGTTCATGAAGATTCCATAGCAGGCGGCTATGACTTGATGGACATTGTTGCTTTGAAAATTATTGAGCGTTCAAAAATCAAAACAAGAATCCTGAAAGCAGATATAAAAATTATTGAAAAGGCAATTAAAGGCGGTGACGTTGGCACGGAAATTATTCTTCCTTCTAAATAATCAATCAGTATTATTTTGAATTGTGGGCCTTGCTTGAGACCAAATCTGAATCTGGTTTTCTGGATATTCTGGAATACCTGTTTCTCTGAGTTTTTTGTAAATTGATAAGGCTTCTTCCTTCTCTACCGCCTTGGATTGAGCCTTTGTAAATCCATCTTTATCTACAATAACTGCAACATGGCCATCTTCAGAACTAATCACCGCAGTAAACTCTTCTTCTCCTACCGGAAAAAATTTCCCATCAATTTTTTTTGTTGTTAAAGTTAGCATGCCAAATCCAGCGACTTCAAATATTTTCATTTGTGATTTACTTGCTCTTTGTTTTCCCTGTTGCACTGCTTGGAAATACTGCACAATTTTTTGTTCCTGCAATGGTATAATAACTATCTCAACATTTAAGATATCAAGAGGTCATGAAAAAACTATGAATCGTAAAATTTTTGTTGGAATCGCAGTTGCTACACTTGTTGTAATTTTAGGTGGAATTCTTTTAACAGGGCCCACAATTGTTATACCTACTAGAGACGATACAACTGGAATTCAAGGTACAACAGAAGCACAACCTATCAAGATTGAATTGGAGGATATTTCAATATCTAGAATATCAGAGCGTTCAGTCACCGTTGATTTGGCATTCAAGCTTTCTAATCCAAATCCACGCGCAATGATTGTACAAACCATGGATTATCAATTATTTGAAACAAGTTTTTCTGAAACTGAACAATTCACCGGTGGCGAAATAGGCAGCAGACCCACAGGAATGGTGGAGTTTGGATCAAACTATTACACACTACTTGGCGAGAACTCGATTATTCTTAGAGATTCTCAGACACTGAAAAATAGTGGAAATACTGCCGATTTATGGAAATCGTTTGAAGATGATACTGCATCATGGAGAGTATCCGGTGACGTCTTTTACAATCTAAGCTCAATGACCAGCGGTCAAGAAAACCAACTTCATTTTGAATTCATAAAATAAACTTGATAGTATCACAATTTAAAGAAATTATGATAGTATGTTTTTAGATGAAAAATATTGGCAAAGTTATAAAAGTCCGTTTCATTGTTTTTTATCAAATGGCAGAAGCAGGTATAGCCGCATTTGGCGCAGCAGCAGGAGTAGCAATTGCACTCGCAGTAGTGTGTTTCGCTCTTCGTGGTAAAGGACATCCGGAACCACTCGATTAACAAAGGACTTTTTCCTTTACAATATTTTTCTAATTTTTCACTAATCTTTTTTGCCAAGCCCCAACATTTCTGCCAGGTCTAGTTGTTTGGTATTCTTCTTTTTCATGAAACATCTTTCATAATATTGACATTCAGAGCACTCAGTTGATGGCTCTAAAATGGGAGTTTTTTGCTCTTTAAGAAGATCATTCAGAACTCGAACTCTTCGGATGACTTCTTCAAACATCTTTTTATTTCGTGAAATTGAAAATGAAGTCTCTTTTCTATCCCCAGTTAGGTACACAATCATTCCGTCTTGTTTATCATAAATCCACATGCATGCATTAAGATACAGAACATCATTTGCTATTGGACTTTCCAACTCGTTTGTCGCTCCCCTGAATAAAAAGATAGAATCGTCAATAAGCATGTCAACTTGACCCTTTAGTTTGATTTCATCAATTGCAAATTCCTTTGGATCACTGCCATATTGTAATTTTCTAAGTAATCCTGAGAGAAGTTCATTGAATCCTTTTCTTTGAACTTCTTGAGGATCAATTCTGTCATAATATGAGCGCCTTAGACATTGTACAACCTCATGTAGATGGATTGTCTGGATATCTGCTGAATCAATATCGATTTCTAATTCTTTTCCAATGGAATTTAGTGCATTTTCAACAACACTTCGAAAATCTCTATCTCCCATCATAATACGTCATTCTCCTTTTTGGTTTCTTATACTTAGCTCATAAGTTTGGTTATTACTTTTGAAATCTTTCCTGAGAAGGCAAGAATGACAAAATGAAGGCCAAAGCCGATGATTGCCCCAATGAAAAGTTCGCCTGTTAGAAAATAAATTCCCAGGAATATTGCTAGCGGGGGTAGGGCAAAAATCATGGCTAAAAATGAGCTTACCCAGATGAATTTTATTAATAATTCTGTAGAAATTTCTGTTTTTTTCTTTGGGAAATTAAACATTTGAAAAATCCTATTCTTCTTCTAAGATTAACTTTGACATTGTAGTTTCAGTCGGAATCTTTTGCTCAACAGCAAAAGCAATTGCCGCCAAATTTCTAATCTCGAACGATGTCAATTTTGTAATTCCGACAATTGTTGCAAAGCTAAACATCTTTGTGAACGATCTAATCGATGCACTGTATATTGCCAACTCAAACGCTCTTTCAAATTGTGCAATTGCGTCTAACTCATTTTCTACTTGTGGAACTAGATCTTTGTATTTTGTACTTGACAATTCGTTAAATGCATCTCTAACCGTAGCTCCTGCCATCATTCTTCCAAGTAATTCTTTAGCCGGTGGATTGGTACTGATTATCAAATCTTGAATTTGCTCTTCTTTCAATCCCCAGAATTTTCCTCTTATTACACTTAGAATGTTGTAAAAGTCAATGTCCATTGAAACAATTTTTGTTGCTTCTTTATCTGAATAATTTTTCATCGCACCTGCTAGATGTTGAAATAATATTTTATCAAAATACGTATCAAAGATTTGCAGATTCTTCTTTTCATTGTATAATGCGGCAGCCTTTACAATTTCATCAGCAAACTCAGCTGAATTCAGACTTGCAACTGCCTCTTCAAAATCTTTGGCAACTAGCGCCTTAACTATGATGTCCCTCTGTTTGATTAACTCTTCTGCATGAAGATTGACATGAGATTCGATCTCCTCTTGAGATTTTCCTAAAATTTTCCCTTTTAAAATCAATTTCAGATTTGAAATAATGAATTTCATATAGTATGCGTCAAGTACTCCAGAATTTCCTGATGTTTTTGCAATTGAATAATGAATATCTGCCAATTTACTTCTAAGGGCTGACTCGATATTTTGTGAAGAATATGGTTTCTGAACGTCTGCTACTGCCTCTGCATATACCGTATTCTTGATTCTGGTGACTAATTCTTCTAAATCTCTGGATTCGGCAAGTGTTTGAAAATCAGATCTTGTAAGTAATTTACCTCGTTTACTGTATGCTTTTACTGAGGCATAGACATTCTTAGAACCGCCCATTTCGATCAGTCTCCTTCGGTAACTGATTTTAATGTTTGGCGATCTATGCCTGAGTACAAATTCTATGTAATTTTATCTAAAAATACTACGGCTTCATCTTTTTCCTGTTTTGACAGTTTTACAAAGGCCGAAAGAATCTCTTTCTGAATAATCAGGGACTCATCGGAAAATTCTTTCAATTTTGAGAGATCAAAAGGCAATAACTCCTTGATTTTATTTTCACAAAATGCCTTGACATATTTTTGGAAGATTGAATATGTGAAAGCAGGGCTTGTCTTTGCCAGGCTAGTTAGAATTTTTTCAAATTCTCTCTCTTCGGGTTCGGACTTTGAGAAAAATTCGACCAATAGATTTTCTCTGTTTTTACATTCATTGATAGACAACGCCACCAGAATCCCTTTTTTTGTCAAATGATAATACGGAATTCCTATTTCTTGAAGCGCTTTTGGTCCTCTTTTCAAGGGCAATCTGCCATCCTCTTCAGCGATTCCTATGGGAAGCAAAATCTCATCTAGATCTCGAAATATTCCTGAATAGATATTCTTCCAGACAATGTCTGTTTTTTTTGCAATTCTTTGAGATATGCCTGTCCTTGTTCTTTCTGCAGGATTTGCATTACTTCCAAGTATGGAGATGATCGCCCTCTGTCTATTTGCTTCCCCAGTAAGATCATCGCCTTTTGTCTTGAATGTATCAAAAATTGCTAATTTTGTATTGGACTTAACTTTCATTTACTCACCTTTATCACAATATTCATCTTTTATGTTACTATCAGAATATACTGAAATATAATTATTTACTTTTTTGCATACTTTCGAGTCTCCAATGCTTAAATAATTTTCAATTTCGATTAACTTAATGAATTCTAGGAACTACAAGTATGCTCTATTACTTGTAGCCGCAGTATCTATCACAGCAATTGGTGCTATGTCTCAGGCATACGCACAAAGTGTTGATGATGGTATGGACGGATATGTAAAAGGAACCAGTGGAATTTACACTGGCAACCTTAGCGAATGTTGGTATGAAGAAGATGGCGGCATGCTACCTTGTAAAATTGATACAGGTGATACAGCATGGATGCTTACAGCAACATCTTTAGTACTTTTCATGTCCCCAGGTGTCGGTTTCTTTTATGGCGGATTAGCCAGATCAAAGAACATCGTCAATGTACTTGGTATGACCTTGATTGTAATGGGTCTAATGTCAGTACAATGGGTTCTATGGGGATACTCACTAGCATTTGGTGGAGTTGATTCAGATGCAAACATGTTCATGGGAAATCTCGACTATGTCGGATTTAACATGGTTTCACCATACGCACCATTAGGCGAAGCAGGTCCATGTGCAGACACATGGTCAGCAGCTTACCAGATGAATGCTATGGTTGAAGGAGATGTTTGTAGTCAAGGTTGGCCTGGTACAGTACCTCACCAACTATTTGCAATGTTCCAAGCAACATTTGCAATTATCACACCAGTTCTAATTATTGGTGGATTGATTGACAGAATCAAATTCAGCGCATTAATCATATTCGTTCTCTTATGGGGAACCTTCGTTTATGATCCAATAGCACATTGGGTCTGGGGAGGCGGATACATAGGAGGAGGGGCAATTGACCTCGATCCAGACTTATCGCCATCATATGCATTAGACTTTGCAGGTGGTACTGTAGTACACATTTCTTCAGGATTTGCTGCATTGGCAGGAGCCTTAGTCCTTGGCAGAAGACTTGGATATGGCAAAGTGCCAATGGAACCACACAATATCCCAATGGTAGTTCTGGGAGCAGGAATACTCTGGTTTGGATGGTTTGGTTTCAACGCAGGAAGTGAAGTTATGGTAGACGGCATTACCGTCAGCGCATGGACTGTTACAAACACAGCAACTGGTATGGCTGCAATCACTTGGGTGCTCATGTCTTGGGCACATACAGGAAAACCAAGTGTTGTTGGAGCTGCGTCAGGAGCAGTGGCAGGATTGGTAGCAATCACACCCGCCTCAGGTTGGGTAGGTCCAATGGCTGCGATTATAATCGGTATTGCAGCTGGTACAATTTGCTATGCAGCAATAGCATTCAAGAGTGCACGCAAATGGGACGACGCATTAGATGTATGGGGAGTACACGGAATGGGTGGTCTTACAGGTGCAATTTTGACTGGTACATTAGCTAGTCCACATATCTGGGATACTGGAGACGGTATCGGAGCATGGACTGGTACTGCAGAAGGAATGGAACAGCAAGCAATCAGCATCATCGGTGCTGCAATATCAGTAGGCTATGCCTTTGGTGTTACCCTTGTAATCCTCAAAGTAATGGATGCCGTATGGCCGGGCGGAATCAGAGTCACTCCTAAAGAAGAGGAGATTGGTCTTGATTTGGCACAGCATGGCGAAAGAGCATACGTTAACGAATAGAAAAAAAACCCTTTTTTTCTCTTTTTATTTTAATCCAAATCAATTTACATTTGATCGTTTTATCAAAATCATGTTAATCTCTACTGCCGAACTTGATGCAATTCTAAATGATCCCGATGTTATCATAGCTGATACGCGTTCTTTCAAAGAATATTCTGAAGGACACGTTCCAGGATCTGTTCATTTGGATTTATTCGCATTTCATTGGATTGACACCACGGAAAAAGGGATCGAGAATTTCAACAATCAGGCTCAAAACCTCCTTTCATTTCTTGGAGTAACACCTGAGAAAAAAGTCATCTTTTACGATTCAGTTTCTGGAATGCTTGCAGCTAGAGGTGTTTGGATGCTGATGTATTTTTCACATGAGAATGTTTCAATGCTTGACGGAGGAATGACAAAATGGAAAAAAGAAAATCTTCCACTGGAGACAAAACCAAACGGTTTCAAGCCGTCTAACTTTTCAGGAAAAATCAACCAAAGTATTATCTCGGGATTTGAATATGTTAGAGATAATCTAGATAATTTGAAAATTCTTGATGTTCGTTCTAGTGGGGAATATGATGGTAGTGCAATTCGGGCAGCACAATCTGGCCATATTCCAAATTCTGTCAATATTGATTGGAATCAAAATATCACAAAAGATGGCACTTTCAAAAATGATGATGAGTTATCTAAAATATACGACATTCCAAAAGACACTGAAATTGTCACTTATTGCCAAGGGGCATATCGTGCTGCCAATACATTTTTGGTACTGAAAAAATTGGGATTTCAAAATGTTCGGGTGTATCTTGGGTCGTGGGGTGAATGGGGAAATAAACTGGAACTTCCTGTGGAAAAATAAGATCTTAAACAGATTTTGATTTTTTATGCATGCCCCACTTCTGAGCAAATTCTTCTGCAGTAATTGCAATTTTGGATTTACATTTTAGACATCGACGCATTTTAGTGTGTTTAGAATATCTCCAAACATGGGCTTCGCTTATTTTATTACAATTCATACTATTGTCAATTTTACTAGTATTCTGTATAAATGATGTTAATTTTTTTTCGTATTTGGTACAAAATCTCAATCTATGTGGATAATGAATTTAAAAAACAGTATCTAGTATGACTGATTCAGAATGTGAGCATTATTGGACTCCTAATGGCTCTTATTTTTGCGTTCATTGTGGCACAGATATTCAAAAAAACTAGCAGTCCTAGGATATGTAGTGAAAAAAATCCTCTATGTGGTAATTCCAATTCTTGCATTTTCAATAATATTTGCAAATGCCTTTTACGGCCATTTGATTTTTACGTCAGAAACCCAGGAGGTTGTAAACAAATATTCTGTATATGTTCATTTGTTATCTGAATGGCAAAGTGATTCAAAAAATATTATTTTTGATGTAACAAACTCTTGGCACAAGTCAGATAAAACTAATAATGTAAACCATGTATTTGATGCAGAATTTAAAGAATACAATACAAATCAACTTCAAGAAATTAATGGAAAATCCTATGTTGAATTAAAACATGAATTTAGTGATTGCCAAGAAGAATGGCAACCGATGCTATATCGGAAAGCAGTGGATGCTGTTAGACATGAAATAGAATATGTCCAAGGACAACAACTAAGTACAGATCCTGATGTTTCTGTTTACCCAAACATTGAAAATCAAAATTATGATGATCTGGAACAACAATCAAAAATTAAAAACGGGTTTGCACAATTTTTTCCTATTTGTACATCAAATGATGTCACATCATATGATTACAGTGTGAAAACTGACAACGGCGATTTGGGTTTTGATGTGTACTTTGTATCCTCATCTGTGGAACGAGAACAATTTGGAAGTTCTGAGTTTGACTTTTACACGGAATTAGGTTGCTATGGACAAAACAAACAAAGCTACAGTGGCACTTGTGAGAACATTAAAAACAATGGCGGATTGCTGATAATATTTCCTGATGATCTAAAACCATGGACTACAAAAGTTACAGTAAATCTATACGAAAATAATTAGATTTCTCTATTTTTACTTCTTCCAAATGAATTGGTTGTAAATCAACTCTGGCCTAACTTGTCTAAATGGCTGTGCGCCGCCTACGTACCATTTTGTAAAGAATTCATACAAGTGCAATCTGAGCGACTGGATGTATACAATTAATCCCTCGATCATCATAATTCCCAAGTTGCCTCCAATGATCATGACCATTGCAGCTCCTGATTCAGAACCGCCAAGTGATGAGAATGCGTTATTTACTGTCATTAACAAAGCAGCATGCACAAGTAACATGATTCCAAGTCGAGCATAGCTGATTGTGTGGGCTAAGCTCTCTACTGTCTTACCAAGGAGAACTTCCATTATGACACTTGCAGGATCTGCTCCGTCTTCAGGATGTTTCTTTGCATGCATTACACCGCCGACCATCATGATGACCATTGATGCAATTACGATGATGATTGAAATTCTTGTAATTATCCAAACTTGTGCCCAATCTCCAAGGAACATTGTTACCCAAGGAACAGCCTCTGTGTGAACTTTGGAATACATGTTCATGACATCATATTGTGAACCAATTGCACACATCATGACCACAACAATTCCTCCATAGAGTGCAATGTTTGGAATTGCTTCAGTAAATACTACCATTTTGTGTCCGTCTTTTAGTAATCTAATCACACGCAGAGTCATTGCCCAAACCAAATGCACAATTCCGATGAATAATGAAACTTTTAGAATGTTGATTACTTGATCGAATGTTAATTCAGCGACGCTGAGAATTCCTACTATCCAACTAACAGAGTGTAATGCTCCGCCTGCTTCCAATAATCCCTCAAGCGGACCCATATGATCAAGATGAAAACCAAATGCTTCTCCTGCCGCCACACCTGCAATAGCTGCCGATGCACCAGAGATTGCAATGAGCATTCCCCACTTGGAAAGTTCACCTTGCCCCTTGAACTTGAACAACAAACCTAACGACATTAGTAATAATCCGTGACCCATATCTGCAAACATTAATCCGTAGAAAATTGGCCACATCAGAGCAATCATAGGCGTTGGGTCTGACTCTCCTGCCTTTGGAATTCCTTGACTTTTTGTAATTACTTCAAAAGTTCTCACAAATCGTTTATTGTCAAATAAGGTTGGAATCTCTTCCTTTAGTTTGGGATCTGTGATCTCCTCAACAACTGACATCCATTGTTTAGTTGAATCCGTAAACTTTGCTTCCATTTTACTTGGAATAAATCCTTGAATAACTGCAAAGTGTTTAGTTCCGCCTGGTTTTCTCAAGGTCTCAAGAACCTCTTTTGCAACCAGCGCTTTTTCATGAAGTGAAAGAATGTCCCTTCTGATTTTCTTTGTAATTCCTGATAGCTCTTTTTTGATATCTGATTGTTTTGTAGTTAATTCCTTAATTTTTGATTCTGCTAATGCATAAGCCTCACTTGGAATTTGAGGAAAGCCTTCTGGAATTTTAAATGAATTTGAATTAAAACTTCTTAAAACTTTGAGAACTTTTTCAGAGTCTGCAGTATCTGAGATTACTAAAATTGCAGATTTCTCTTTATTCTCTAAATCATATTTGTAAATTGTGACCTCTTCCAGGGAACGACTAATCTCATCAAAGTCTGCAGAATTTATGACGAAGAGATTTGTAAAGAAATGTCTCATCAAACCAAATCCGGAAAGATCCATCTTCATCTTTTTGATTATTTCTAGGGTATCTTTGAGTGACTTGTATTCTTCAATGGAAACTCTGGCATTTGCTGCGTCTTCTAGCAACTGTGCTGGTTTGTCGATTATGGACGGAGCCTCTTTACTTAATTGCTCTATCATTTCTTCAATTTCGTTAATCTCATAGTCTTTTTTCTTGATGACAGTTCCCTTGAACAGAATTTCCATGATTCCTACTGTTAGAGGAATTCCCATTCCTTTGATGACATCATCAATTGATTGGAAAGTTTGCTGTGCTTTTAGTAGCAGATCATCGATTTCAGGCGTTACCAAATCTCCAGCAGAATCAATTTTGTGATACCATTCAAATTCGGTTAATCTTGAAATTGCCCTTGGAGACTCACTTCTTGGTAAAATTACAGTTCCTAGTTTTAGATCGGCTGTTCCCAAGATAAATTTTGGGTATTTTCATTGAGTTTAATATCTTTCTGATTTTGATCCCAAACATTAAAATCTATTATGGCTTTACTGCACCCATTGGCATCTAATTCTGCATTAGAAAGTACGATTGATAAAATTTTAAAAAATACTGAAAAAGATATTCTTACAAATATTAAATCTGGATTGGATGAATCACAGCGAAAACTTGATGATGCTGTACCTAAATTGGAAAGTGAATATGATAAAATTATTTCAAATGGCAAAAAAGAGGCTGACAAGATTGAAAAACAGATCACAGGTGCTTCAGACATTGAAGTCAGAAATAAACAACTTTTAGCATTGGAAGAAGCAGTTGAGAGGGTATTTTCTTCTGCATTGGAGCAAATCGCAGACGCTGGTCGTAGCGGCGAGTACTCAAATCTTGTTAAGACTTTGATAAATGAGGCAATCCAAATTTTAGGTACTTCAGAAGTTACAATTTTCACAAATACGAAAGACAAAGACGTTGTTCAATCCACCGTGTCTCAGTTTTCAGGGGCTGAATTTTCTTCTGAGACAATTGAATGTCTTGGTGGAATTAAAGCAAAATCTAAAGATGGTGCAATGACATTTGATAATACGATCGATGCAAGAATTGAACGCTTGAAGCCTTTAATAAGGAAAGAAATTGCAGCAAAATTCGGAGTGGGAAATTAGATTATGGCAGCTCAGGGTAGAATTGTTTGGGTAAGTGGCCCAGCTGTAAGAGCAGACGGTATGTCTGATGCAAAAATGTATGAAACTGTAACTGTAGGTAATTCAAAATTAGTAGGTGAAGTTATTCGATTAACCGGAGATGTGGCATTTATTCAAGTATACGAATCAACAAGTGGTCTTAAGCCAGGTGAGCCTGTAGTAGGTACTGGAAACCCACTCAGTGTATTATTAGGTCCTGGAATCATTGGACAACTTTATGATGGAATTCAAAGACCGCTAAGAGAATTATCTAAAGCATCTGGCTCTTTCATTGGAAGAGGTATCACAACAACTGCTGTAGATATGACAAAAAAATATCATTTTGTTCCAATTGTAAGTAACGGCGATGTCGTCACTCCGGGAAGTGGAATTGGTACTGTTCAAGAAACTGATCTTATTGAAAACTTGATTATGGTACCACCAGATCACCCTGGTGGAAAGATTTCAAACCTTGTAGCAGAAGGAGATTATGATTTAGAAACTGTTCTAGCAACTACTGAGAAAGACGGACAACCAATTCCTCTTAAAATGTATCATAAATGGCCTGTACGAAAACCACGACCATATCTTAAGAGATATGATCCTACAGTTCCACTAATTACAGGACAACGTGTCATTGACACATTCTTCCCAATCGCAAAAGGAGGAACTGGTTCAATTCCTGGAGCATTTGGAACAGGAAAGACTGTTACATTACACCAAATTGCAAAATGGGCTGATTCTCAAGTTGTTGTTTACATTGGTTGTGGTGAAAGAGGAAACGAAATGACTGAAGTATTAGTTGAATTCCCACATCTTAAAGATCCGCGTAGTGGAAAACCATTGATGGATAGAACTGTACTTGTCGCAAATACAAGTAATATGCCAGTAGCAGCAAGAGAAGCAAGTATCTACACTGGTGTCACAATTGCAGAATATTACAGAGATATGGGCAAAGATGTTGTACTTGTAGCAGACTCTACTAGTAGATGGGCTGAATCACTTAGAGAAATGAGTGGTAGATTAGAAGAAATGCCTGCAGAAGAAGGATATCCGTCATATCTTGCATCAAGATTAGCAGAATTTTATGAAAGAGCAGGCCGTGTTAGAGCTTCTGGAAGTCCAGACCGTGACGGTTCAGTTACTTTGATTGGTGCTGTATCTCCATCTGGCGGTGACTTTACAGAACCAGTTACAACCCACACAATGAGATTTATCAAAACTTTCTGGGCTTTGGATGCAAAACTTGCATACTCTAGACATTATCCGTCAATCAACTGGATGAATAGTTATTCTGGTTATCTTGCAGATATTTCAAAGTGGTGGAGTGAAAACATTAGTGAGGATTGGTTTAGCATTAGAAGTGAAACTTATGGTGTTTTACAAAGGGAAGATACGCTCAAAGAAATTGTTAGACTCCTAGGTCCTGAAGCATTGCCTGATGAAGAAAAACTAATCCTTGAAGTTGCAAGAATGATTAAGATTGGTTTGTTGCAACAGAACTCATTTGATGATGTTGATACTTATTGCAGTCCAGAAAAACAGTTCAAGTTAATGAAATTATTAGTTGACTTTTACAAAAAGGGACAGCAGGCACTCAAAGAAGGTGTGGCATTATCTGACATACGTGCATTGCCTGTAGTGACTAGTTTACTCAAAGCAAGAATGGATGTCAAGGATGATGAGATGTCAAAACTTGATCAACTGGATAAAGATCTGCAAGAACAATTCAAATCAATTACAGGAGTGAAAGTATCAAATTGACAGCTGAAGGTGGAGTTCAATACAGTAAGATTGCAGAAATCAAAGGCCCTCTAGTTGTTGTAGACGATGTTGAAAATGCAGCATTTGATGAACTAGTAGAAATTGAAACTAATGAGGGCGAAAGAAGATTGGGTAAAGTTCTTGAAGTGGGACACGGCAAAGCAATTGTCCAAGTCTTTGAGGGAACAACCGGATTATCAATTTCTGGAACTAAAGCAAAATTTGTAGGTAAAGTTATGGAAATGCCAGTATCAAAAGAGGTACTTGGCAGAGTATTTGATGGATTAGGCAGACCAAAAGACGGACTACCAGATCCAATTGCTGATAAATTTATTGACATTAATGGCGAACCGATGAATCCAGAACAACGCGAATATCCAAAGGATTTCATTCAAACTGGTGTATCCGTAATTGATGGATTGATGACTCTAGTTAGAGGACAAAAACTTCCAATCTTTTCTGGCTCTGGCATGTCTCATAATCTTTTGGCAGCACAAATCGCAAGACAGGCAAGTGTTGTTGGAAAACAAGATGACTTTGCTGTAGTGTTTGCAGCAATTGGTGTGCAATACAGTGAAGCAGAATATTTTAGAAGAAGTCTTGAAGAATCTGGCGCATTAAAGAGAAGTGTTCTATTCCTTAACACTGCAGATGATCCTGCAATTGAAAGAATCATTACTCCTCGTGTAGCGTTAACTGTCGCTGAATATTTGGCATTTGATTTAGGAATGCACGTTTTAGTTGTAATGACTGACATGACAAACTATGCAGAGGCATTAAGAGAAATTAGTGCTGCAAGAGAAGAAGTCCCTGGAAGAAAAGGCTATCCTGGCTATCTTTACACCGACCTTTCAACTATTTATGAACGAGCAGGCAAACTTAATGGAAGAAAAGGAAGTGTTACACAAGTTCCAATTTTATCAATGCCATCTGACGATATTACTCACCCGATACCTGACCTTACCGGTTACATTACTGAGGGACAAATAGTAGTCGGCAGGGATTTGTTTAGACAAGGAGTTTATCCTCCAATCAATATCTTGATGAGTCTTAGTAGGCTGATGAAAGACGGGATTGGCGAAGGAAGTACTAGAGCAGATCATGCTGAAGTTGCTAACCAAGTTTATGATGCATATTCTAGATCACAAGAAGTAAGAGCACTGGCAGGCATTGTGGGTAAAGCAGGACTAACTGAAATTGACCTCAAATACATGGATGTTGGCGATACTTTTGAAAAAGAATTCCTTACACAAGCAACTGATGAGAACAGAACCATTGAAGAGACACTTGATCTTTTATGGAAGATTGTATCAAAATTACCAAAGAATGAGATCACTAAAATCAAAGATAAATTCGTTGATCAATATTACAAGGGAGAGTAACTAATTGTCATTTGGACAAAACGTTGCAGCAACAAAAATCGAACTTTTCAAATATAAAAAATCAACTCAAATTGCCGCAATGGTTCAGCAAATTTTAGATGATAAACGCAAAGTTCTCTTAAAAAATATTGAAGAGATGATTCAAGAAGCATCTAAAGCAAGAGGTGGAATTTGGGATCCTTTGCAAGATATTTACAAATCCGTTAATGAAGCATATCTGGCACTTGGTACCAACACGGTTGACTCTGTTGCAGAATCCACTCCCCCTGTAATGGAAGTAGAAGTTCATGTTAGAAGAGTTGTCGATGTAAAAATTCCTGCACTCACCGTAACTGAAAAGGACACAAAATCGATGCCTTACGGATTTGCAGATACAAATTCTTCAATTGATAGAGCGGCAAAACAAATCAAGGAATTGATGCCAAAAATTTGTAAAGCGGCAGAATATGAAAATTCCATTTTTAGTCTTGCAAAAGCATTAGAAAAGACCCAAAAATTACTAAACGCACTTGAAAATGTCATTATTCCTCAATATAAAGAAAATATTCGATTTATTCTCTCTACTCTCGAGGAGAGAGAAAGGGAGGAATTCGCAAAGTTAAAAAAAGTGAAGGCAAAGATGGAAAGTAGAAAATAATGGCAAAAGAAGAAATTAAAAAATTACTTGCACATTCAAAGAAGGAATTAGACGGATCTTACGATAATTTCGTAAAATCTATTCAAAGCGATCTGACATCATTCAAAAAGAAAACTTTAGATCGAATTTGAGTCCAACGCCTTATCATGATTTAAATATGGATATCATGGAGCCACATCGTAAATGAAAACTATCGTCATGTTACTTTTGGCAGCATCAGCAATTTCAATTCTAGGTTCAACCGGAGTTGCATTTGCTCAAGAAGATTCTGCATCTAGTGGCGACTCTATGAAACTCGTAGGTGCTGGCTTGGCATTTGGTATTGCAGCCGGTGGAGCAGGAATAGGTCTCGGCCAAGTAGGTGCAGCAGGTCTTGCAGTCATCAGTGAGAATCCAGCTTTACAATCAAAGGTATTCATCTTCGTAGGTATGGTCGAGTCAATCGCAATCTATGGTATAGTTATGATGTTTATCATCTTAGGACAATAGTCCAAACTACATATTTTTCAAATTTTTAGATTTTTAATCTAATTATATTTTAGCTTGTTAACATCCAAAACTCTTGCACAATATCTGCATTTGAGAACCCTGCCTTGTTTGTCAATTACATCCATTACTGATTCTATGTGCTCTGTACTGTTTGTAATGCAATCAGGATTTGAACATCTGAAAATTCTATCAATCTCATTAGGCAATGAAACCCTTCTCTTCTCCACAAGTTTGTATTCTTTTATCATGTTGATTGTTGCTGTTGGTGCAATAACCGCTATCTTGTTCGTATCATCGTCTTTTAGGAATTTATTTTCTACCTTGATGATGTCTTTTTTCTTAAATTTGCCACTGGGAACATTCAAGGCTATGGTGATTAGACTGCCATCTTTACCATCAATTCTTAACGCATTAAGCACCTGAAGACCCTTGCCTTCGTCTATGTGGTCAATCACAGTGCCCTCCTTAATTCGTCGAACCATGAGGTCGGACTGTTCCATCAGAATACTTTGTATAGTCACCTGTATATATTATTGAAAGAATGAACGAGTTCTACCAAAAAGATATCATCTCAATTAAGGACTATACAAAAGATCAACTGGAAACTATCTTTGCATCCACTGATAAAATTATGCAGCTAAGCCTGTCCGATAGAAGAGAAATTTGCAAAGGTAATACATTGGGATATTTGTTTTATGAGCCAAGCACTAGAACTCGCCTTAGCTTTGATTCTGCCATGGCGTCCATTGGTGGAAATTCGTTGGGCATTTCTGATATCTCATCTTCATCAACTCAAAAAGGTGAGAGTCTTGCTGATACCGTTAAGATAATGTCGATTTATTCAGATGTCCTAGTTTTACGTCACACTATGGATGGCTCAAGTAGATTTGCTGCAGAAATTTCTGATAAACCGATAATCAATGCAGGCAGTGGCACTGAAGAACATCCAACTCAGGCAATTCAGGATTTGTTTACAATCAAAAAAGAAAAGAAGAAGATTGACGGCTTGAAAATTGGAATTATCGGTGATCTAAAGTATGGGCGAACTGTTTACTCTCTGTTACACGGGCTTGGAAATTATGATGTTGATGTTAGATTAATTTCTCCTGAATCACTAAGAATAAGATCTGATTCGACTTATGAAATAAAAAAGAAATTAGACTTTACTGAATCTACTGACATTGAAGACCATCTGGATGATCTTGATGTTCTGTATGTTACTAGAATTCAAAAGGAGCGATTCCCTGATGAGGAGGAATATCTCAAAGTCAAAGGAAGCTATGTCGTAGGATTGGATATGCTAAAACGAATGAAGGATGATTCAATAATCTTACATCCGCTACCACGAATCGATGAAATCTCAGCTGATGTTGACAAAACAAAAAATGCCAAGTACTTTGAACAAGCTGAATATGGAAAACACACTCGTGCTGCCCTCTTAGGTATGATTCTGAATGAGAACGGATTTTAAATTTTTAGAAAATCCGTATTCCATATATCTAGAGACGTTTCAATATGACTAGTTGACAGAAACAAAAGTTATTCCAATTTTTCCATTAGACCTGGTTTTATTTCCAAGACAGGAACTTCCGCTTCGGATTTTTGAGCCTCGGTACAAACAATTAGTCGATGATTGCATGATTGGGGATGGTCAGTTTGGAGTATGTTTGATTGATGAAAACAATTCCGTCAATGGCTGGAATTCCCCTAAATTAGTGGGCACCATTGCTAAAATTTCCAAGTGTGAGGATGTAGACATGGATGGACTACAATTACACATTGAAACAATCGGAAGAAACTCGTTTAAAATCAAAAGAATCATTCCCCCATCTATTGCACAACCGGCAAATTATGATCCTCTTTCAGTTGAGGGACATCAAGAAATTTCTGAAATCCATGAGAAAATTGGAACAGAGGAAAAAATGTACATACAGGCAGAAGTTGAAATGATTCCTGAAATCGATGAAAACATATCGCTTGAAAGATGGGAAAAACTAGTTGAATTATGGAAAAAGAAAATCATTAAACAATCTTTGCCTCGAATTGTAGATTCACATTCATTGAATCATGTTTTAGAACAATACTATCTTAATACCGATTTGCCAACAGTCGACTACATTTACTCGCTATCTGCAATTGGTGCCAAGGATCCAAACGAGTTGCAGCCAATTTTAGAGGCAATAACTATGGATGAACTAATTAAGCGAGTTGAAGAATTGTTGACAGTGTGATTGTGATGTCTCTAAAAAAACTTGTAATATTTGGATTGATCTCATGTTTGTTGTTTTCTGCAAGTAGTGTTTATGGACACGGATTTGGTCTTGATACGATTTCTTCGATAGACATTCAAGGAAAAAAACTCTCAATTTCTGTAGAGATGCCGATGTATTTTGAAAACAATCAGGAACAAATCACAATTACTGCAACTGAAGATGCAACAAAAGAAAATGCAAAAAATGTTACCTTCCTGATTGGTCTGTTTCATGAAAATGAAATGATTTTTAGAAACTATTTCTTTGCAGAAGATGGAGTTTTACAAATTAAAGTTACTCCAACCCAGGAGACCGAAATAACAATTCATGGCGAACAAGATTCTTTGCTTGGAGCATGGCACGGAACTGAATCTGCCCCCTTAGAAATCACAGGCCCCTTGTTTGATTCTAGTGGTTTGTATAATTTTGAAATTGAGATACGTACCATTGATGAGCCTACCAATGTAATAGATTCTGACATCTATGATGCAAATTTGAGCGTAATTGAGACTGTATCTTTCATTCAAAAAGACTCTGAAAATAATGATGTGGAATTCCGTTCAAAGTCATATTTTGACACAATTTCTGATTTCAAGTATGATTATGAGGCTAAACAAGTCGCATTTGAAATGCCATTTGACTGGAGTGAAAAACAAATGTCTCATGTTTCTGTGGTTCACATAGAAACCCATTTTCCAAAAGATTTTGTCGAGTTTTTGTCTCCTAGCTATTCTGGATATGCAAACGGAATTGAACTATTCAAATCTTCAATTTCTGTTGATGATTACACGGAAGATGACGAAAGAATAGTTCATCTTGTTCTGTTACAAGATCATTTGAGATATTTGAAAAATGAAATGAAAAAAGATTATGGTGAATTGCCTGAAAATATCAAATTTACAATATCCAATAGCGAAGATAAGGCATTTCCATTAGAGGCATATACAAAAAGCGATGATTTCAAGGTGAACCTCTCGTGGGATCCAATGGTCGTAGAACCTGGTCTTGACACAAATTTTATTTTTACAATTAGGGATGGGAAAACTAATGATCCTCTGAGAAGCTCTGACTATACATTTGTAATCATTCAAAATGGAAAAGAAATTCACCGTGTTTCTGGTATGGCTCAGGTTGGTGGAGAATTTGAAAAATTCACATTTGCTGAAGATCAAACCGGCCCCACTATCATTAAATTTGAAAATATCCGAAATTCAGGACAAGAAACCGAATTTGCACTAGTCGTTGTTCCTGAATTTGGAACAATTGC
Source organism: Nitrososphaerota archaeon (assembly GCA_032127635.1). GTDB lineage: Archaea > Thermoproteota > Nitrososphaeria > Nitrososphaerales > Nitrosopumilaceae > Nitrosopumilus. Next base: position 1,950 of record JAQBHN010000080.1, on the reverse strand, counting down.
ATTGTTGATGTTAGTGATTTCTACAATGAGTATTATTTTTGTAACTAGAAGAAACCATCTGTTCATCTAAAGTGCAACAAGTTTGACAGTATCCATATTTTTGTTCGTTTGAAAATCTTTTGTCATGGTAGTTACTTTCTCTGCATCTCCGTTAATTAGAAAAAGCTCCATGCATTTTTCCTTCTCAATTTTACTATGAAGATGAGTTGTGATCAGATCTTCAAAATTATGTGTAATTCCTGATACAACGTGATCAAACTGATCATTATGTACAACCAAAAGAATGGCATGAATGTTTCCTGATAAATCTGCCTTTTGTTTTTCTTCAGAAACAAACGTCCTAATTCCAGCCCTAATAGCTTCAGACCTTCCAGAAAATCCCATTGAAGATTGCAGCTTGTCTAATTCAGATAGGATTTCATCATTTAGGGAGATTGAAACTATTGGCATATGCCTAATGTTATTAATTATCTTATAAGTTTAGCAATTAATCTTATTAAGATTTTATAAATTTATTAATAATCTGGATTGATCTGCTTTTGTGAATACCCAAACAAAACTGGCCATTGTAGCAATTGCAGTGGTGATTCCATTAACGTCGATTGTTGTTTATGGCACTGATTCCAATCAGCAGTTTGCACATGATGATAATTCTAAACTTCAGGTAATTTCATCGTTTAATCCACTTCATGAATTTTCACAAATAGTTGGACAGGAAAAAGTTGATGTCAGGTTACTAGTTCCAGCCGGAGTTGAACCTCATGATTGGGAACCGACAATAAAAGACGTTCAACAGATGCAAAAATCCGATCTAATTATAATCAACGGAATCGGTTTTGAAAACTGGGTTGATAGTTTGGCTGAAAACAATTATCGTGGAATTATAGTTGATACTAGCAAGGGAATTGCAACGATAAAATCCACAGGCAATGATGATGAAGAGCATGCTGGCGAATTAGGGGATCCGCATATTTGGCTAAATCCAGTTTATGCTAAAAAACAAGTACAAAACATAGCACTTGCATTTTCAAACTATGATCCTGAAAATGGAGAATTTTATAATACAAATGCAGCTAAATATGCCCAAAAATTGGATTCACTTGATTCAAAAATCAAATCTGAATTATTGGATTGTGATAGTGATTTTATTGCATTTCATGATGCGTTTTCATATTTTGCAAAAGAATACGATTTGAATCAACATACTATTATTCCGTCAAATAATTCCCATGGGGAAGTCACTGCAAAAACATTGGAGGATGTTATTTCAAAAGCTAGAGAATTAAACATCAAAGTAATCTTTAGTGAAGAATCCTCTAATACAAAAACTTCTCAAATCATTGCCAATGAAATAGGTGGCAAGGTTTTAGTTTTATCTACACTTGAAATTGTTTCTGAAGGCGATTATATTTCAAAAATGAATAAAAATCTTGAAAATCTAAAGGAGGCATTATGTTGAAAGTAGTCGAAATTAACAATCTGACAGTTCAATATCCTGATGTTAAGGCCCTTGATGGCATTAGTTTAGTAGTTAATCAAGGTGATTTTTTAGGCATAATAGGCCCAAACGGCGCTGGAAAATCAACACTTTTTGCTTCGATGCTGGGGCTTCATACAAGATACACGGGTACGATTAAATTTTTTGATGAAGATATAAAGAAATCAAAAAATTATTTGAAAGAACTCGGCTATGTCCCACAAAAGCCAGTCTTTGAGAAAAATTTCCCAGTAACTGTTACCGATGTTGTTCGAATGGGATTGAGAAAAGAATCTGATGAAAACAAAATTGATAAAATTTTACAACAATTATGGATACATGAACTTCGTGAAAGAAGAATAGGGGAATTATCTGGCGGACAACAACAGCGTGTCTTTATTGCAAAGGCTTTGGTAAACAACCCGAAAATTTTAATTTTAGATGAACCAGTAACTGGTATCGATCAACAGAGC
>JAQBHN010000079.1:0-14220 GCA_032127635.1 Nitrososphaerota archaeon | reverse complement strand
CCCCAACAGTTGCTTCTTCAGATTGCTCAACAGTTGATTCTTCAGATTGTCCAGCATCTACAATTTCAGATAGTCCTAATCGTTCCCAAGTAATTGCAGTTATAGAATTGATGCAATACAAATCATCATAGGTAATTCGGTGTACTAGAGTAAAACCAGGCCTACAATCAGCAGTTACATCAGATGGAGATCTTTGCGGAGGTGGAGGTGGGGAACCAGGAAATTCAGTTGGTTCAACGGATTGAACTTCGTCGGTAGAATCTTGAGAATTTTCCTGAATGATTTCAGCCATTCCCAAATTTACCCACCTAACAGCAGTTGAGGGTTCAACGCATACAAAATCTTTGTAAGCAAATCGATACACCAAAGTCTGAGCATCACGACATCCTGCCTGAATGTCTTCCTGGGCTTCAGACTCTACTGATGCATATGAATACGGAATTGTTGCCAAAGGGAGAAGAATAAGCAGTATGGGGAAAACTAGAAATTTTTTATCCATGATATAATGAGTTAGAGCGAGATTTTTAATATATCATGGGTTATGTAACTTTTTTACACATACATCGATTTTACGGTCAAACCCGCTAAAAACGGATTAAAATGTCCAATATGTAATCAGCCTTGGTGTTTATTCGTACAAATAATTGACTCGCAAACCAAATTCACACATCAGAATTGGGAGGCAGGGGTTGATGGCAGGTGACAGTTAAGATTTAGGCTCAGAATCAGACATTGAATCTAGTTTCTTTTTAACTGCCGCTGCCACTTCCTGCTTGAGCCTGTCTTCTTCTTCGACAAGTTCTTTTTTGAAGCGTTTTTCCCAGTAATTTTTTACCATTAAGATTCACAATAATTTCAGATCAGTAAGAAATAAGGTCTTCGAAAAGTTCCAGAGAAAACAGGCACAGATAGCACCATTCATGGAAGAGCAGACGCTGAGAAATTGTCCATCAGCGTTAAATACAAATTTTAAAAACCAAAACACCTACACACCGTGGAGTTTGACGGGCAATCGTCAAATTTCACGAGTATTTGAAAATCAAATAAAAAAAAATAAAAATCAGTCACACTAGTTTTTTAGTGTGAATGGGGTTATCCAGGATTGGATGATGTTTTTGTTTAATTCAGTAAATGCATTAACGTTGTCGTTAAATGTTTTGAAGTTTTGTACGGTTGCATCAATGGTAGTTTTGGCCCATTGATTGTTCACTGTACTTGCCTGGACAATTTGCTTGTTTGTATCAACAATTGCAGTTTTTGCAGAGTCTGGAATTTCAGTGTTTAGGCCAGTTTTTTTTGCAAATTCTTGTTGCATTGATACTGTAGCATTGATTGTCTTTTGGCATGTATTCATACATTCATTTTGCAATTCTGTAACAGATTGAAAATAGTGTGGTGTCAGTTTTGAAATATTTTCAAAGTATTTCTGAACATTTTGCTTGTACATGGTAAATGCATCGCTTGTTGGAGTTTGTGTACTCATATCATCACATTATACTGCTCCTATATATATTATTGGTAATGAATGGTAATCAGTGGCAATGAATGGTAAATAATGAGTGATTTAGGCTCAACAGATACACTCGATGATTTTTGTTCAGATGAACAAACAGGGTTTTTGTTTGTTCAAATGAACAAACATTTCAAAATCCAGATCATGAAAAACCGTTATGAAAAGAGGATTTGAACAAGTGAAAAAGGGTGTCTGAAAGAAGATTTATTCTTTGTCGATATATTCGCCAATGCCTGGTGGGTCTGGCGCTAAACCTTTTCTCTTTCTGATGTCAGCAACAGCTGTTGCAAGCATGGATTTTGGAACTTCAGTCCACTCCTTAAAGGAAGTATTCCATGTTGCACGGCCTGCGGTTTGGCCCCTCATTGCTTCAGATAAAGTGAATGTTTCAGATGCAGGAATCTCACCGATGACAATGCTGGATGCGCCTTTTTGGGACATGTCAAGCACCTTGCCACGCTTGCCAGAAAGAATTGTTGCAACGTTTCCAACCAGATCAGTCGGTACACGAACTTCAATTGCCAGTGTTGGCTCTAAAACTGCAGTGCCAGCAGTCAGCAATGCACCCATGCATGCCCTTCTTGATGCAGGACCCAGTTGAGACAGGCCTCTGTGTGCAGTGTCCTCGTGAGGAACAAAGTGGGTAAAGATAAACTTGCAATTTCTCATCTGTTCCTTACACAGCGGGCCTTCCTTCATCACATCCTCAAATCCGGAATTTATAGAGTCAGTTGATTCTTGAACAAACTGAACACCCTTTGTCCCGTTAATCAAAACGTTTCCACGCGAATCAAACTTCATCACTCTCTTTATTGTGTCAGTGTCCCAACCGGCCCCCTTTAGCAAATCTGCAACTTGTTTCTTGTCTTTCAAATCACTGATTTCGCCAGTCCTTAGCATGTGTGCAATTGCCGGCTCTAGCTGCTCCACTTTCATGAAAATTTTGTTGTGTCTGTTTGGGGATTTTGCCATGATTGGCTCACAACTGCCTTTCACAGTTTCCCTGTAGTTAATCAGGGGTTCAGAAGTTATAATCTCACATTTTGCATCCTGAATTCTGTGTGTTGCAACATCCAAGTGCAGCACACCCATTCCGGCAATAATTGTCTCGCCACTTTCCTCATCAATTTTCACAATGAGGTTTGGATCCTCAATGGTCAGCTGTCTTAGAATTTCTACGAGTTTAGGTAAATCTTTAGGATGTTTTGGCTCAATTGCAATTTGTACGACAGGTTCTGAAACATATTTGACGCCTTCAAACATCTGAATGCCCTTTACTGAGGATAGCGTGTTGCCTGCCCTGCATTCAGTCAGTCCCAATAACGCAGGAATGTTTCCGGCTCCCAGCTCTCCAACCTGTTCTCTTTGGTTTCCCATAAAGAAATTGACAGATTGGACACGTCCCTCTCTCTTTTCGTCTATAATATGGAGAGTTTGGCCATCTTTGATAGTGCCAGAAAATAATCTTCCAATTGCGACAGGTCCAGCTGCAGGATCTAAAACCATGTTTACAACCATCATGATTGTCGGACCGTCATCACTGCATGCAAGTAATGCTTTTCCGATATCAGATTCCAGGTCGCCTTTCCAAATTTGTGGAATTCTGTACTTTACTGCTTCGGCAGGTGGAGGATGATGTTTTACAACCATTCCAAGTACAGCGTCAGCCAGCGGGGCTTTCTCTACAAGGTCTGCAACTTTTTCACTGGTATATGCGTCAATTACATTTTTGAATGTGATTCCCCTCTCTTTCATAATATCAACATTGATTGCCCATCTGTCTTTTGCAGAGCCAAACGTCACACTACCGTCTTGGATGGACACTTTCCATTTTTCTTTGTATTCGGGTTCGGCATACGTGTCAATTAATTGGTTAAAACTGTTAACAACATCTACCAGCTGTTCTTGCATTTTTTCTGGAGTCAGCCTCAGCTCTTTGATGAGTCTGTCTACTTTGTTGATAAACAAAACGGGTCTTACTCTCTCCTCAAGTGCCATTCGGGTGACAGTTTCAGTTTGGGTCATGATGCCTTCGACAGCATCGCATACCACAACTGCGCCATCAATGGCTCTAAGACTTCGGATAACCCTTCCACTGAAATCCACGTGTCCAGGGGTATCAATCATGTTAATGACGTATTCCTCACCTTTTTGGGAAAACAGCAAAGTGACGTTAGCTTGGTAAATAGTAATTCCTCTTGCCTGTTCCTCTTTGTCAAAGTCCATTGCAAGTGCTTTTCCGGCAGCAGAGGGGGCAATAATTCCAGAATATGCCAAAAGGCTGTCACTCATGGTTGTCTTGCCGTGGTCAACGTGGGCAATGACACCAAAATTGCGGATGTTTTTCTTATTCTTGATAATTTTCATAACCTCAGCAGTTGACTTGAATTTTGCCATGTTCGAAAAACTTGGGATTCAGGTATTAAATCTTAGCCTTGTGCCAGATCGTGGGATTTGAAACATCATAGTCTTTTTCAGCATGCGAAGAAATCATCATCAATTTGTTTTTGGCCCCGTCATGCTGGTGGGGATATTTATTACGATAATTTGGGAAACAAGCATGGAAATTTCCGTAGGACATACGCCGGATTCGGATGACGCGTTCATGTTTTATGGAATGTTTACAGGCAAAGTGCCATCACCGGATTTTAAAGTAAACCATGTAATCGAAGACATTGAAAAACTGAATCTCAAAGCGACAGATCCAGTACTTGACGTAACTGCGGTTTCAGTTCACGCGTGCGCTTACATTCCAGGATATACTATATTGAGAAGCGGCGGAAGTTTCGGAATCAACTACGGCCCGATAGTCACCGCCAGAAAGCAGATGACAGTTGACGAGATAAAAAAATGCAAGATTGCAATTCCTGGAAAAATGACTTCAGCCTTCTTGCTGCTGCAGCTGATGATTGGAAAATTTGACTATGTTGAAATGAATTTCAGCGACATTCCAGAAGCAGTAAAATCAGGCAAAGTGGATGTCGGGCTAGTAATTCACGAAACCCAACTGTCATACGAGCAGGAAGGAAATGTGAAAATTCTAGATGTGGGGGAATGGTGGGACAAGACTACCAAAGGTTTGCCAGTTCCGCTTGGAATCAACGTAATGAAAACAGACCTGGGCATGGAAACCATAGTGAAATTTGACAGATACCTGCAGGAGTCAATCGAGTTTGGAATCGAGCACTTTGATGATGCAATTGAGTATGCAATGCAATATGCCAGGGGAAAAGAGCGCAGCCTGATTGAGAAATTTGTAAAGATGTATGTGAACAAAGTCACGGTCAACATGGGAGAGCCAGGCGAAGAGGCCATCAGAAGATTGTTTGAAATGGCAAAAGAGAAGGGGCTTGTCCCAGACTTTGAAATCAGTATTGCCAACAAGTAATTATAGAACGGAAAAAAATCCAGAACATGGGAGACGGCATAGGCGGAGCAGTTCTTTCGATTCTCACAAACAACGCTTTTGAATTGCTGGTCAGCCACACCAGAAAAGACAACCAGGATCAATACGGAAAAGTGGAAAAAATAATCATGAGCAAGATTGATGATCCCGAGCAGCCGCAATATGAAGAAAAAACAAAGGAGGATTTGGAACGCGCACTCAAAGGAAAGTTTGTCTCATGCAATGTGCAGTACAGGGACGAGAAGACAGACGCGCTAGTCTGCAATGTATTTGTTCAAAGGCCGCCAGAGGGTTTCTAAGATATGCAAAATGCCTAATATATGGTAAAATCCAATTAGTGTCAGAAATGGTTCTTCTCGATAAAAAAATTCTAATCGGCGGACTGGCAATGATCATCGCAGGAATTGTTCTCACAGTCGTCTCTGCCGAACAGCCCTCTGGCCAGTCCGGAATGAGCGAGGAGGAAATAATCGATTTGATGATAGCGGAGGATCAAAATCAAGCTTACCGGTTGCTGTCAGGGATTTTAATCGGGATTGGATTTTTACTGGTTCTGATTAGCTTTGGTGCAAGAAGGAAAAAAGACAGCGTCAAAAGAACAGAAAAAAAACCTGCAGAACAATAACCAGTTATCGATACAAACCGAATTTCTTTTTACAGTTGCCGCAAAATTTTTGTTTAGTTTTCTTACTTTCTGTGCCCAAATCAGCTCCACATCGATCACATTTGGTTTTAATCATAACTTGATTCCAATCGTATTCAGTCAAAGTATCTTGGCTTTGAATGTTAGGTATACCGTCAATCGTACTTGCAATAAGATGTAGCAAAATAAAATCAGTGCGGAAGGGATTGCCAATCAAAAAATAACGAACGGCCCACAGCACGATTCAGGGCGGGATTGCCCATGAGTATGGGGGCCCGAATTTCAGCGGTTTCGCCCATAAATCGTTTAATATCCAATCAAAATCTATTGGAGCATGTCATATAGTCACAAAAAGACTGCGGCCAACATTCTAGATAACGATGTTTTTCACTACATGAGTTCGAAAGTTGTGAAACTCTTGGACTCCACCCCCCTGTCAACTGCATGTGATGTGATGTACAAGAATAACAAGGACGAGATAATCGTTGTTGATTGCAACGATACGCCGATAGGGATTGTCACAGACGAGGACATGCTAAAAAAAATCGGAGAGGAGAACGTAACCCCCGCCAAGACAAGGTTAGACGACATTATGATATTTCCGTTGATTAAGATCAAATACAACGACACGCTACTAAACGCATTAAAGATCATGGGAGACAACAAGGTGAGAAAACTTGTCGTCGTAAGAGACGACGGCAAAATAACCGGCATGATTTACCGCAGCGCAATTTCAAATCTCATGCACCACGTGATAAAATCCCCGTCGCTTGCAGATTATTCGCTTAAAGCGATTTTGTGGAATCTTGGAACCGTAACGCAGTTTGCAGGATTTTTAATGCTGATCCCCTCACTGCTGGCTACAGTTTTACAAGAAACAGAGATTGCGACGGGGATATTTTTGATGTCGTCACTGCTTCTTATTGTCGGATTTTTGCTAAACGGCTACGGAGAAAAACATCCGCTAAATCTACGAGGCTCGGCCGTCATGATTTTGACAAGCTTTCTAATTTTGGTGTTGATTGGCATGGTCCCCTACCTGTATGTCTCGCCTTACGGGGACGTGTCTTTTGAGAACTTGGTTGCAAGTAGTTTCTTTTCAAGCGCGTCAAGCTTTACCACCACAGGGATACCGCTACTGTCAGCCCCTGAAAATCTTCCCAGCAGCTTTACATTTTTTATGAGCTACAGCCAGTTCGTAGGGGGGCTGAGTTTCATCTACCTCATAATGACGGCATTCTACCCGGAAAACAAACTCATGAAAATGCAGGGGTTCATATCCGGAAAAATTCCAAAGCTGCGCGAGCTATTTGCGACGATTACGATAGTGTTTTCGATATATGTTGTAATCATAGCCATGCTGATGTTTTATTTGGGAGAACGGGACATCATAGACGATTTTTCGCTGGCAATGAGCATTCTGTCCACAGGCGGATTCGTGTCGGATTCTAAAATTTTAGAAACCTTGACCACCCCAGAATATTTTGTTTTGATGGGCGGGATGATTCTTGGCGCTCTGCCTTTCGGACTCCACTATGCGTTTATTCGAAGAAAATTCATGTCGATAAAAATGACTAGCGAGGTAGCCATTTATTTTGCGATAATGGCAGGTGCGATTCTGCTGTTCATTTTGTTTACAGACGTGTCAGACATAGACGCTGTATTCACGGTGGTTGCCGCCAGTACCACTGCCGGCGTTCAAACAGTTAGCTTTGACGGCATGGGTTCCGCTCCGCTGATCTTGCTGCTGGTCATAATGCTGATTGGGGGATGCGGATTTTCAACTGCCGGCGGAATCAAAATATTTCGCCTGCAGCAGATCTACCACTCTAGAAAATATTTCAAAAAAAAGGAATGGCAAAAAATTCCATTGCACGATAGGAAAGAGATACGGGTCGCCTTGATCTTGGCGGTGCTGTTTCCCATTGCCCCCATTCCCGTAGCATACCACCTTAGCAACATGGGGCACGATTTTTCTGGCTCTTATTTTGAATCAGTCGGGGCCATAACGACTGCGGGGCTGAGCGTCGGAATAATAGATATGGATTTGGATGCATTTTCAAAGATTCTTGTCGGGTCCCTCATGATTCTAGGCAGGCTTGAGATCATACTGCTCGCATACATTTTTGTGCCGAAGCTGGTATCATAAAAAAATTAGCAGCCGCCGGGTTTCATAATTCAAGACGATGCGGCCGATGAAGGGCGATGGGTTTCGGCAGTTTCCGAGTTTAGAATCCGAATTTTATTTTGACATTTCTACTGCAGGTGGCGCCCATTCGCCACTCAGGATTTCAGGTTGCGGCCAGTACATTCTCATTACAATAGTGAAATCATCTTGCGGGGAAGGCAGCCAGTTTGCTTCGCTTTCAGCAGGCATTTCGTTTTGAATGTAAATATCAAGTGAGCCGTCACCGTTGAAAGCCAAATTATCACGATCACCGATTGCATATCTGTCGATGGGGTTTTTTACAAAAAATTGATCCATGTTATACATGGTAATGGACCAGAATGCGTTCACTGGAGGCACGTTGTCTGCTGCAAAATGTATCACGTACTTGCTTTTGCCGTTTAATGCATTGCCATCTGCATCAACAGATGTTTTTGGATACATTGCGTCTTCCGGCAGATTAGCTCCTATGGCATACCAGGATACAATCGCCCGAGTAGAGTAATCGTCACCGTATGTTCCAACCCCAGTTAACATTTGCCAGCCATTTGAAGCAGTTCCAAGCGTTTTCCATTCATCGGATATTTTTTGCTGTGCATTCTTTACCGCAAGATCAAGTGTATCCGAATCAATCCTGCCTGTGTCAAACGGTTTGCCTGGAACCAGTCCAATTTTCTCAAATTTCTTTAGGGCTTCAGAATCTGCCGAACTTGCAGGATTGTCCCCCATAAGCAAAGAAAAAATGTTAAAGAAAGCAGATGCGTCCATTGCAGCAACTTGTTTTACAGTGGCGGTCTTCATGTCAAGTTTAGAATCCACAGGCAAATCTTTGGGTGGCAGATAAGATTTCCCAAATGAGCTCAGCGGAGTTAGCGTGTATTGTTTTTGAATTTCATGTACCAAATCATAGTCAGACACCCCGTTTGTTTGAGTACGCCCAATTATCCACACCAGATTGGTCGGGGATTTTATCTGTGCTGTCCCATCAGGAATGAGTCCGTCCCAAAACGGTCCAGTAATAACAAAATCGCCAGATAGCGTGCCAGTGGTTCGTTTTCCCGGAGAATCAAACACGTTTGTCCATGCATCCATCATCTGCATCAGATAGTAACGGCCGTCAGTATCAGGGACATGCAGCACGATTGGCTCGTCAGACAAATCTAAAAACGCTGTAGAGTAAAGGGTGTCCGCATTCGGAGTAGCTACCGCAGCAAAGTCAGGATCTGGGAATGCGTCCATATGCGCAAACTGATTGATCGGGGATGCCATAATTCCAGCATCAGGGACATTAGTCAGTATTTTCGAGGTCGTGTCCATCATCACTAACGGAAAGCCGTAGATGTATGCCTCTTCGGCAATTTGCTCTGCTTCTGCAGCAGTTAACGTTGTTTCATGGATTGCTGAATCGGATGTTTTTTCCATTGCCCAGCCGCGTTGAATTAATTTTTCTACAGATGATGGCCTGACACACGCAGGAGAATAATCAGATGATTTCAGAACGATTGCAAGTCCTTCGGCGCAAGATACGTTTTCCAGTGCAATTCCATGCGCCATTTGTTTTCTTGGGGACAAGTCATGATACGCCGTGCCAGCCTTTTGTTCTTCCAACAATGTCACAGACACCACATCGCCTCTTTGCTCCAAAACTGGAATCCATGCAGAATCCATCTGAGCGGCAATCTCATTTTTTTGTTGGTTGGAAACGACATTTGTGGCATCAGAAAATAACAAAAATTTCAAAACGTAACTTTGAAGATATCGTATCTCCTTTGCTTGTTTTGCAGGATCAGGGTTTTCAGATTCTCCGGCCACCTTTATGACCACGGAGACCCTTTTGCCGGTAAACTGCATGTCTTTGTATTCGTCGGCAAATGTCGCAGCAGTGAACGCGTTATCCAAATTTGATTTTGCTGATGGCACGGTGGAATCAGCATCGCTTGAAGGGATTGCGGGAACGATTCCCATTGAGAGAATAAGCGGGATTAATGCAAAAATTACAGGTTTCACAAAAAGAGTAGGCTTTGATTTAATTTAAATGAACTGAGAGTGTCAGAGGTTTGCGTCGGTTTTATTTCGATATATGGGTGCGGAATACATCGTAGAATTGTTCCTCATCCAGCACGGACAGCAGCGACATCAGGTCAGTTGCAGATATTATCCCCTGCACGGTTCCATCATCAATGACAGGGATCTTGTGAATTTTTTTTTCCAGCATCAATTCGACTGCGTCCAGGATTGAAGAGTCGGAGGTTACAGAGACTACAGGTGCAGACATTATTGATTTGATTTGAGACGAGGGATCATTTGCATAAATTGTAAGGGCAAGTGCAATGTCGGCATAGGTCACAATTCCGATTATCTTGCCGTGTTCTTCGACCAATATTGACGGTATGTGGTTTTCATACATTATTTTAGACGCGTCTGTCACGCTGGTGTCAGGGCGAACCGATTTTGTGTTCAAAGTCATAAAATTGCCTATTGCAATCCGTGATTTTTCTGAATCTGGCATAAAATGTGTTGGTCGGCATCGATTTAGCAGTTTCTTTGAGTTTCACTATTAATTATGAACCTGGACATTTTGAGAACCGGGATTGCTTGTTCGTCAATCACCATCAGTTTGATCCAGTCCGGAATCAAAACCCGAAAGTGCTGATTCAGGAATACTTGGATGAACCCGCTGGAGTACGCCCACCAGGGGGAGGATGAGAACGGACGCAGATAGGCATGAAATAATGTTTTGACTCCCAGTTGAAATACCATTGTGCAGGATCACAGTTTGAGAAATTTTTATCCTAGTATGCCCAACAGGTTCGCATGCAGTCACTGAAATTTATCATAATAACGGCCATCATCCTATCAGTTTTTCCAGTCAACTCGACTTTCGGTCAGGAAGAGGAATCAGCAAAAGAGGAAGTTGACATCATAGGAAAAATGGGAGAGTTTCTTTTCAATGATCCAATAAAGCAAATCGAGGAGCCGTTTGAAGAGGGCGGCAGGGGATATGCCTTTTTGTCATTCACTGTCGGTTTGGCAGGGTTTTCAATATTCGTCTGGTATTTTTATCGATTCATTTCAAAGCGAGAGTTGATTCCGCGTTTTCACAAGGCAAAAATTGAAAGCGTGTCAAAGATAAAATTTCTTGCGTATGTCGTCTTAAACGTCATCGCATTTCCAATCATCGTGTTTGTCTGGTTCTCGCTTTATTCGTCACTGATATTTTTGCTGTCAGAGGATTTGCCTTTTGATTTGATCATGTTTGTTTCCATGTCGCTGATAGGGGTAATCAGAATTACGTCGTATTTCAAAGAAGAGCTGGCCAGGGATGTCGGAAAGACAATTCCTTTTGCCATGCTAGGAATGTTTCTTACCGCAGGCACTTTGTTTGCAGATCCGAATTTTTTGTCAGTTGAAAAAATTACTGGCGCTCTGATTGAATTTCAAAACAGGATTCCTGGAATAGTTGACGCAATAGTGGCAATCTCCATCATCGAAGGGGCGCTGAGAGGATCATTTTTTGTGAGACGTGTGCTGGTTTCAAAATATTCGTTGAAAAAACCCCAAAATGAAACTGATTGATAGCACCGATAAATGGACGGATGTTTCAGTCCAGTGTTCTTCAGAGTTCAACTCCACGGATGCAGAACCGTTTTAGATATTTGTATTGAGGCATAAAATTTCTTCAGGGGTTGCGAAATTGTGCAAATTCTCCACCCTCAAAGGAGTTTGAAAAATAAGAATTATTTTGTCTTTTCAATGGATTGAATGAGCTTAGCCTCTATCTCCAGGCCAAGTTGTTTGAAAGAGTCATCCGATGTTATTGACAGAATTGAGGACGGCTTTGCCAGGCTGATGACAGTGTGCCCTTCATCACTGTAGACTGCAATGGTGCACGGCAGCATAAGGCCCAATTCAGGGCTTGAGTCAAGGATTGTCTTGGCAGCTGCGGGATTACACACCTCAAGAAGCATGTATTGCCTGTCAAAGGCCAGCCCCTTGCTCTGGAATATTTTTTGAAAGTCAAGGGTTCCAAGGACTCCAAAGCCTATCTCTTTCAGGTTTGCCGTCAAAGTTTCGACTGCGGCATCTATTGTTTTTTCAGAGTTTACAGAATAATGGAATGTCAATGTCCTGTTGTGGATTCCACGGACTTAAGCGTGTTGAGAATTACTTAAATTATTTGCCCGCCAATCATCAGCAATTTGATTCAAGCTGAAATCAGCATATACCCAATGGCGACCAGAACTACAAGTGCCAGCTTTTACATTGCAAAGGCAATCGAGTCAATCCAAAAAATGGAAAATCTCAGATACGAGATTAATTCGATGGGGACGATTTTGGAATCAGACAGCATGGATGTGATAAATTTGGCAGCAAAGCAAATGATGGAAACAGTCCACAACCTCGGGATTGCCAGGGTGGAGGTGATAATCAAAATAGATTCAAGAAGAGACAAGCACCTCAAGATGGAGGAAAAGCTTGACTCTATTAAAAAACAGATTGGCTAGAATTTTTTCAGGACGTCAAAGTGTGTGCTTCTCTGGACCGGAACACGTCCAATCTCTTTGACCATCATTGCAAGCTCGTCGACAGAGGACGACGTTGCTTTTCCGGCAGACTTGTAGATCTCCTCAGAAAATGCGGTTCCGACCAGGTCATTGCCGCCGTTTGACAGCGCAACCTGCGCAAGTTTTTTTCCATATGCGACCCAGTAGACCGAAATGTTGTTCAGCACGTTTGCAAGCATCAGTCTGGATAGCGCGGTAATTTTCAAATCATACACGGACGAGCACTCGTTGTTCACCAAATGTTCTTGCTCAAGCTCCGTATTGTCAAGGCTGAATTTCAAAGGAATCAGAGTCAGAAACCCGTTAGTTTTCTTTTGCAGTTCACGGACCTTGATCAGGTGGTCAACTATGTGTTCCGGCTTTTCAATATGCCCATAAAGCATCGTGACGTTGCTTTTGATGCCCATGTTGTGGGCCTCTTCAATCACGTCAAGCCACTGTTGTCCCGTACACTTTCCCCTTACAATTTTTTCCCTGATACCGGGATGAAACAGTTCGGCGCCCCCTCCAGGCATCGAGTCAAGTCCGGCATCCTTGAGCCGGGACAGAATTTCTTTTGTTGAATTTTTTGTCAGTTTGGATAAATAGTAAATCTCGGCAGCAGTCAGTGCCTTGATGTTAAGTTGGGGGTGGCTTTTTTTGATTGCCCTCATCATGTCCTCATAGTATTCAAGGGGAAGTTTCGGATGAAATCCGCCAACGATGTGTACCTCAGTTGCACCCATCTGTTTTGCAATCCCTACCCTCTGCTCAATCTCCTGTGGCGTTAGGGTGTACGCGTCATCTGCGCCCTCCTTGCGGTAAAACGCACACATTTGGCAACTTGCAGCGCAGACATTGGTGTAGTTCATGTAGTATGAGGATGCAAAACTGACAGTGTCCCCGACCAGTTTCTTTCTGGAGTTATCCGCAACTGCTCCAAGCAAATGCAGATTGTCATAATCCATCAGTTCAAGCCCGTCTTTGTAAGAGAGTTCCTCCCCAGCAAGGGCACGATCCAAGGCTTGGGAATCCCCAACCAGTTGTTCTAACACACTGGTTCGTTTTCCCGTCATGATATATTCCTTATAGTCTCAAGAAATAAGTAGCCAGTCATGCTAGGGATGCCATGGTACTTCCCCTAGTGGACGAACACAAACCGAAATGTTACTTGTGCCACGAGGGATTTCAGAACATAGAGGGGTTGAGAGAGCACCAAAGTTTGGCGCACAAGGAATTTTTTGAAGAAAGCAAGAAGCAGGCGAGTCGTGGGCCGGCGCCAGGCGACGTTACTGTGTTTTAGATTTTCTCTCTTTCACAGATTTCAACAGTTCCTGGGCAATGCCTTTTGAGACGCTTGCCAAATCATAATGTTTGTCAACGGACAGCGCTTTTTTGAAGTGCTTGACTGCGTCTTGAAGTTCGCCCATCTCCCCCAATGAAAGGCCCTTGTATGCAAGGGCCATCGCGCATTTTTTGTCAATTTTCAGAGCAGTATCATAGCACTCGATGGCCTCAAGATATTTTTCATCAGTGTGCAGTGCGGCGCCTTTGTTTAGCAATGCGTCCAGATTGCGAGGGGAAATGCCAAGTGCTTTGTCATACGAGCGAATAGCCAGTTTTAGTTTTCCCATGTTTTGCAGAGTTGCACCCTTGTCAATCAAGATGCTGGCGTTGCCAGGTTCTTCTTTCAATGCCAAATCATACAATTCCAAAGCGGCAGAATAATTTTCATCCTCGACACATTCAAAAGCTTGGACCAGCATCCTCTCCATCCTGTCACCCATCATCGTTGATAATATTTTGTTAATAATATAGATTGACTTGCGGTGAACGTTGCTTCCGTCAAGGAATAAAGATCACGCCGCATTCAGGATGCAAATTTGTCGCGAGGTTCAATCTCAAGGGATTTGTTAAAGCATTCCATGGATTCCCCGTACCTGCCCA
>JAQBHN010000078.1:0-12366 GCA_032127635.1 Nitrososphaerota archaeon | reverse complement strand
GGGGTTACTGTTAGCGTTCCGTCTTCTTCGGTGTTGATACTAATGACAATTGAACCATTATCACCAGCATTGAGAGTTGTACTGGTTACTGTTCCACCTGAAATTCTAAATGGCATACATTGACCACTTGCAGATAATTCATTAACACCACATTGTTTGTCTGTGGTTGGTGTTTGTCCATATGCGTCTCCAGCAGTCAGTTCAACTTTGACACTGTTATTTTTTTCACTGGTGCCATAGTTTACTTTAATGGTGTATGTACCGTCGTATTTCCACATTGCACCTGCTGTGTTTAGTGTTGTCTCAAAACTATGATTTACTACATTGATTTGATCAATTGTAACAATAGAGTTTAGAGGGCTAATCACAGTAATTGTAACTGGATATCCAGATTCATTTGCCACTTGGCCTTCTACCTTAATTATGTCATTATGACCATAATCTGCTTTGTCTGTCCAAACCGATACTGGTATTGCATTCATGAGTGCTTTTGATGCCATTATTTTTGCATCCTCTTGAGTACAACCTACACATGCTGGATTTTGTTGAGCATATGCTGATGACACGGTTAAGGTACCGACTGCAGTCAATAAGACTAGTAGCGCGAACGTCGTACGGTTGTTCATCTTGTTGCGATTTACAGCCGTCTCTATTTATGTATACTTAAAAATAGAAAAAAGTTGTGTGACTTTTAGTATCTTGGAATGATGCTAAGTCTTGATTTTGCAGACACTGCAATTATTGAGATAATTGCTACTGCTAGAATCATAGCTGCGATTGTACCAAATTCTGGTACTACGACTCCGTCTTTGATACCTACTTCAGTTGAAGCAGTATATTTTGGATCGTCAAATTGTCGTACAGTTACAGTGTAAACACCATCTTGTTTCCATAATGATCCACCAACTGTGATTTCAGCTGAAAATTCTCCATCAAGCATCGGTGACACTTGAGCCACTTTTACCACATTTCCATTAGGTGCGATCACCTTCAATGTGATGTCTTGACTCACTCTGTCAGTTGTTCCGGTAACTCCAAACATTGTAGAACCTTCCTCGGCAATTATTTCATCGAGGATAATTCCAATATCTCTTGCAGCATTGTTTTCATTTGGTTTGAAAATTCCTGTTTCTAAATTACCTTCAGTTACAGAAGTGCTTCTTAGAGTTATGCCGTTTGTTACTTCAACAAGTACTTCTACTTCATATAATGATGCTACGCCTTGTTTTGCATTTATGGAATAAAATCCATTTTCTTTCCAACCTGAACCGATTGTAAATGTTGTAGCAAAATTGCCATCATTGTCGGGAGATATTTGATTAACACCTACTACGTTATTTCCACTTGGGGATACTACGGTAAATGTAATATCATAATCTGAAACTGTTTTACCTGTGATGGTAATCATATTTCCTGTTTTTTCAGTCGTTGCTGTAATGGACATTCCCTGATTTAGAGCAAAAGCTTCTTGTTGAATTGAAGTCATTGAAACTAATGACAGTGCCATGAGGGCTATTGCCATTGATGTTGTAGAACGTTTAAAATTCATCTATTTTCATCCAAACATTATTGTTATTTATGTATATTTAAAAAGAGAAAAAAAGATGAAATTTAGTATCTTGGCATAATACTTAGTCTTGATTTTGCAGAAACTGCAATTATTGAGATAATTGCTACTGCTAGAATCATGGCTGCGATTGTACCAAATTCTGGGACTACGAATGTACCGATTATTTCAATCTCTTCAGCACCTGCTGGGAATGCTATGGTGAGTGTTCTGTCTTTTGATGTTGTTGTTTCATCAAAGTCTACTTCTTCCCCATCAATTAAGACGAAAAAGTCGTCATCTTCACCGTTCATTGTTGCATCCAATACAGATCTGGGGATTGTGAGTGTAAGTGAACCGTCGCTTGTAGCATCGATGGATATGATCAGTGATTTTGATTCCAAATCAGGTATGATACCTAATAGTTTTCCACCTGTAATCTGATATCCTATCAAATCATCAGAACCTTCAATTGAAACTGTTTTGTCAGTTACCGATGAACCTCCAGTTTGTGTTCCTGTAGATCCTCCGAATTCAAATGATGTTGTTGCTACACGATTTTGGGTTCCGTAAGTTACTTCAACTGTATAACTTCCAGCTGTTCTCATTGTTCCACCTGCTGTAATTTCAGTACTGAATTTCTTATCAGCTCCAACTGTTAGTTGGGCAAGAGCGACAATTGCCTTGTCGTTCTTAACTATCAGACTTACTGGAGTTCCTGAATACAGATCTCTTACTTCTCCTGTTACTATGATTGTCTCGCCATCAGAATAGGATGGTTTGTCTGTCATAACAACAATCGGGCTTTGTATTAGTCCAAATGCTGGTGCCATGCCAATACTTGCAAATAAAATTGCAGTTAAGGCAAACACCGTCAAATGTGATTTCATTATTTTTACGCCCAAATTTGGACTATTTAAGGTTGTGATGAAATTTATTGACCAAATAGAAAAAATAGTCTTTTCCTACCAAGTTAAAATTACATATATATTAACCAGAGAGCGAATTTTTGACAGTTTGTTTGCATTATTTTCTGTTACATTTGATGTTCGACATGGGGGATTTGTAAATGGCAACTAAGAAAAATCAAGTTCTAGTGCCTGATCATATCTATGTTCCAAAGCATGAAATTATGACTAAACAAGAAGGTGAAGAAATTTTAAAAAAATACAATTGTAAGCCAACCGAATTACCGTTAATTTTTGCAAATGATCCTGCAATTTTGGGGCTAGGTGTGAAACCTGGAGATATGATTAAGATCACTAGAACAAGTTCAACTGCTGGTGAAAGTTTGTATTATCGATATGTGGTGGAAGTCTAGATGGCAGATCCTTCAACTAAACGATGGCCAATAATTCAAGATATCTTAAAACGTGAAGGTATAGCACGCCAACATCTAAACTCATTTGATGAATTTTTAGAAAGAGGGCTTCAAAGCATCATTAATGAAGTTGAACAAATTGATATTGAAAATGCAGAATATCCTTACAAAATTCAACTGGGCAAAGTAAAACTTCAACAGCCAAGAATGATGGAGCTTGACGGTTCAATCACCCACATCACTCCAGCTGAGGCAAGATTGAGAAATGTTTCTTACTCTGCACCAGTTATGATGGAAGCAAGTGTCGTGGAAGACGGGAAAATTTTAGAATCTAGATTTGTGCATATTGGAGATGTACCAGTTATGGCAAAATCAAATGCCTGCATCTTAAACAATTTCTCTACTCAAAAATTAATTGAACATGGAGAAGATCCAAGTGATCCTGGCGGTTACTTTATCATCAATGGTTCAGAACGTGTAATTGTTGGATTGGAAGATCTTTCTTACAACAAAATAATTGTAGATAAAGAAAATGTTGGCGGAAATATTGTTTTCAAGGCTAAAGTATATTCTTCAATTGTCGGCTATCGTGCAAAACTAGAACTTGTCATGAAAAATGACGGATTGATTGTTGCTAGAATTCCTGGCTCCCCAGTTGATATTCCGGTTGTCACATTAATGAGAGCACTCGGATTGGAATCTGATAGGGAAATTGCATCTGTCGTTTCATTAGTTGATCAAATTCAGGATGAATTGGAAGGCTCATTTGAGAAAGCAGGTGACGTGCCAACATCAAAAGATGCAATTGTCTATATCAGTAAAAGAATTGCACCAGGAATGTTGGAGGAATTCCAGATAAAACGTGCTGAGACATTACTTGATTGGGGACTATTGCCACACTTGGGCAAACATCCTGAAAACAGAAAAGAAAAAGCCCAGTTCTTGGGTGAAGCAGCTTGTAAATTATTGGAATTAAAACTTGGCTGGATTACTCCTGACGATAAAGATCATTATGGAAACAAGGTGATCAAATTTGCAGGACAAATGTTGGCCGATCTATTCAGAACTGCATTTAGAAATTTGGTTAGAGATATGAAATACCAACTAGAACGCTCTGGTCAAAAACGTGGAATTAACGCGGTCGCTGCAGCAATTCGCCCGGGAATTATTACTGACAAACTAAACAATGCCATTGCAACTGGAAACTGGGGACGAGGACGTGTGGGCGTTACACAACTGCTTGACAGAACTAATTACCTTTCAACAATTAGCCATCTCAGACGAATTCAATCACCGTTAAGCAGAACACAGCCAAACTTTGAAGCCAGAGATTTGCATGCAACTCACTTTGGAAGAATATGTCCCAGTGAAACTCCTGAAGGCTCAAACTGCGGTTTGGTGAAAAATTTGGCATTATCTGGAATTATTTCTGTAAATGTCCCATCTGAAGAAATTGTAGAGAAACTCTTTGATCTTGGAACTGTACATTTCTTTGATGCAAAAGAAGATTTGAAAAAAGATGGAACTAGAGTATTTGTAGATGGGCGATTAATTGGATATTACAAAGAGGGTGGGGAGTTAGCAGAATCCCTTAGAGAATTAAGAAGAAATTCAAAAATTCATCCCCATGTTGGAATATCATTCCATAAATCGGAAATTGAAGGCTCAACAAGAAGACTGTATGTTAATTGTAATGCCGGTAGAGTACTACGTCCATTAATTATTATCAAAGACAACAAATCATTACTGACTTCAGAATTGCTGGATAAAATTTCAAAGAAATTACTTTCCTGGACTGATCTTTTGAGAATGGGCATCTTGGAAGTGATTGATGCAAACGAGGAAGAAAACTGCTATGTAGCTTTGGATGAAAAAGATACAAAGAAACATACTCACTTGGAAGTATTCACACCATCAATACTGGGTGCAGGAGCTTCCATCATCCCATATCCTGAACACAACCAATCCCCAAGAAACACATACGAATCTGCAATGGCAAAACAAAGTTTAGGATTTTCAACACCTATGATGAATACCAGTACCTATGTTAGACAACACCTTATGCTATACCCTCAAGTTCCGATTGTCAATACAAAAGCAATGAAGCTTTTGGGATTGGAGGACAGACCAGCCGGCCAGAATTGTATTGTTGCAGTATTGCCATTTGACGGTTACAACATTGAAGATGCAATCGTATTGAGTCAATCATCCGTTGATAGAGGGTTGGGTAGAACTTTCTTCTTTAGAATTTATGATGCCGAAGCAAAACAATATCCTGGCGGAATGCGTGATAGCTTTGAAATTCCAAACGCTGAAGATAACATCAGAGGTTACAAAGGTGAACGTGCATACAGATTACTTGAAGATGACGGCGTAGTTGCATCCGAATCTCCAGTTAAAGGTGGGGATATTTTAATTGGAAAAACTAGCCCTCCAAGATTTATGGAAGAGTATAGAGAATTCGAATCTTCTGGTCCATACAGACGAGATACTTCTATTGGTGTGAGACCATCTGAAACTGGAGTGATTGACACTGTAGTTATGACTCAATCAAACGAAGGCGGAAAAATGTACAAGATTAGGGCAAGAGACATGAGAATCCCTGAAATTGGCGACAAATTTGCATCAAGACATGGACAAAAAGGTGTACTTGGAATTTTAGCTAAAGCTGAAGACTTGCCTTACACCGCAGAAGGAATGTCTCCTGATGTTTTGATTAATCCACATGCGTTCCCTTCAAGAATGACAGTTGGAATGATGATGGAATCTATCTGTGGCAAAGCAGCTGCATTACGTGGAAAAAGATTCGATGGCTCTGCATTTGTGGGAGAAAAAATGCCTGAAGTTAAAGAAGTAATGGATGCACACGGTTTTGAATATTCTGGTAAGGAAACAATGTATGATGGTAGAACTGGAAAAGCATTCCCCGTGGATGTCTTCATTGGAGTCGTATATTATCAGAAACTGCACCACATGGTTGCAGACAAAATCCATGCAAGAGCTCGTGGACAAGTTCAGATGTTGACCAAACAGCCAACTGAAGGAAGAGCAAGAGGCGGTGGATTGAGATTTGGTGAAATGGAAAGAGATTGCTTAATTGCATATGGCGCTTCAATGATTCTTAAAGATAGATTGTTAGATGAGTCTGACAAGTCTGATATTTTTGTATGTGAAAGATGTGGTCTAGTTGCATATCATGATGTTAAACAAAGAAAATACGTTTGCAGGGTCTGTGGAGATAAAGCCAAAGTATCTTCCGTGTCTGTGGCTTATGCATTCAAATTGCTGTTGCAAGAAATGCAGAGTCTTAACGTCGCACCAAGATTGTTGATCAAGGAGAAAATCTAATGTCTGTTCAAGCAATTAAAGCAATTGATGGAATTCGATTTTCAGTGTGGTCGCCAACTGAAATTAGAAAATACTCTGTAGCAGAAATCACCGCGCCTGAAACATATGATGAAGATGGAATGCCTGTACAGGGAGGTCTCATGGATGGTAGACTTGGAACACTTGAGCCTGGACAAAAATGTCTTACGTGTGGAAATACTGCCGCAAGATGTCCTGGACACTTTGGACATATCGAACTTGCAGAACCAATTTTACACATTGCGTTTATTGACAATATTTACAAATTATTACAATCAACATGCCGTTCATGTGCCAGACTTAAAGTGCCTCAAGAAGATCTTAACGCATTCCAGAAAATCAAAGACAAGCATGCAGCTTACACTGTAATTTCACAAAAGCGCATTCCGGAACAGATTATTGAAAAGGCTAAAAAAGCAAAAGAATGCCCTCACTGCGGAAAAACCCAATACGAGCTGGTCTTTACAAAACCAACAATCTTTGTAGAGAAAACCGAAATTGGCGAACATAGATTATTGCCAATCACAATCAGAGAAAGATTTACACAAATTCTTGATGCAGATTTAACACTGTTATCTTATGATCCAATCACTGCTAGACCAGAATGGTTCATTCTGCAAGCATTACCTGTTCCACCTGTCACTGTTAGACCTTCAATTATTCTTGAAACTGGAATTAGATCTGAAGATGATTTAACACACAAAATGGTAGATATCATTAGAGTTAATCAGAGACTAAAGGAAAGTAAAGAAGCCGGAACTCCGCCATTAATTGTTCAAGATTTAGTTGACTTGCTACAGTATCACGCTACAACATACTTTGACAACGAAGTTTCTGGAATTCCACAAGCACATCATCGCTCTGGACGCCCACTCAAAACATTAACTCAAAGACTAAAAGGAAAAGAAGGGAGATTTAGGGGTTCACTGTCTGGAAAGAGAGTTGACTTTTCTAGCAGAACTGTAATTTCACCAGATCCTAACTTGGATTTATCTGAAGTTGGAGTTCCTGAACAAGTTGCAATGAAGCTGACTATCCCTGAAATTGTTACCGATTGGAACATTGACAGAATGAGAAAATTAGTGATCAACGGACCTGAAAAACATCCGGGCGTAAACTATATCGTAAGACCAGACGGTGTAAAGATTCGATTAGATTTCGTAGAAGACCGTTCTACAATCGCTGAAACCCTTGAGGTTGGATATTTGATTGAAAGACACCTTTCGGATGGTGATATTGTCATGTTTAACAGACAGCCATCACTCCACCAGATGTCCATCATGGCTCATTATGTGAGGGTACTTCCAGGTAAAACTTTCAGATTACATCCTTCTGTATGCCCGCCATACAACGCAGACTTTGATGGTGATGAAATGAACCTTCACGTTCCTCAAAGTGAGGAAGCAAGAGCAGAAGCAATCCTTTTGATGAGAGTTCAAGACCAACTGATTTCTCCGAGATACGGGGGCCCAATCATTGGGGCACTGAGAGACTTTGTAACTGGTGCATACCTCCTAACTAAAGATGATACCACTCTATCTGTTCAAGAATTTTCAAACTATGCAATGCTTGGCGGTTACACTGATGCACTTCCAAAACCTGGAACCAAAACAAAAGACGGACCTGCATACACTGGAAAACAATTATTCTCATTATTCCTTCCAAAAGACTTCAACTACGTCCTTACATCAAAGTGGTCAAAAGGAACAAAAGGTCCAGAAAAAGATGTTGTAATTAAAAACGGCGAATTGATCAGCGGCGTTATTGACAAAACATCAATCGGTGCTGAAGAACCAGAAAGTGTCTTACACAGAATTACAAAAGATTACGGCAATGAAGTCGGTAAAAGTTTCTTAAACTCTATTCTCATCATGGTAAAACAATTCATCACCCATTACGGTTTCAGTTATGGATATGGTGATCTTGAAGTGCCAGAAAAGAACGTACAACAAATTCTAGATGATATCAAGGCAACTTATGACACTGTAGCTGATCTGAGTGATCAATATGAAAAAGGAACTCTAAAACTAACAAGAGGTATGAAGGCTGAAGAGGCATTAGAGGCTTACATTGTTAATGAATTAGGCAAGGCAAGAGAAAAAGCAGGAGCCACTGCAAACGATTCTCTTGATGATAGTAATGCTGGTAAAATTATGGCCACCACTGGAGCCAGAGGCTCAGCACTTAACGTAGGTCAGATGGCAGGTGCATTGGGACAACAATCGAGAAGAGGAAACAGAATGAGTTTTGGTTACAGTAATCGTGCATTGACACATTATCAGGAACACGACAGCAACCCTGATGCACATGGATTTGTAAAATCGAATTACAGAACAGGCCTTACCGCTCTAGAATTCTTCTTCCACGCAATGGGTGGTCGTGAAGGACTGGTAGACACTGCAGTTAGAACACAACAAAGTGGTTACATGCAACGTAGATTGATTAACGCGTTAGAACACATTAGATTGGAATATGACGGAACAGTAAGAGACCCACACGGCCACATTGTTCAATTCCTATACGGTGAAGACGGAATCGATGTGCAAAAAAGTGATCACGGTGAAGCATTCAATGCAAGCAGATTGGCAGAATCACAAACCATGACCGATTCTGGAAAGAAAGCAACCAAAAGAAGAAATGGAAACTCTCACTAAAAAATACACCAAGACATTCAATCCAAGATTGACCGAACTTGTAATTGACGCCCTACACAAATCCAACTTGAGTAAAGAGGGTGTTGAAGCAGTATGCAAGAAAGGACTTTCACTTTACAATAAAGCCAAAGTAGAACCTGGCCAAGCAGTAGGAATCGTTACGGCGCAATCAATCGGTGAACCTGGTACTCAGATGACTTTGAGAACTTTCCACTTTGCAGGAATTAAAGAAAGAAACGTTACCCTGGGTCTTCCAAGATTGATTGAACTAGTTGATGCTAGAAAGAAACCTGTTACTCCAACCATGGATATCTACCTTGACGAGGAATCAAAGAAATCACGAGAAAAGGCAATTGAAGTTGCACGCAATGTATTGCAAACTAAAGTTAGCGCATTAATTACTGGAAATATCAATGAAGGCGCCCCAACAGACTATTCCACAAATATTCAATTAATCCTGAGTCCTAACAGGCTAAAAGAAAGGGGATGCTCTGTTGCAGAAGTAGAAGCAGCACTTTCATCCAACAAGAAATTTAAGATAGAAATTACCGGCGAACTGATCACCCTGAATTTGGTGGACGAAGCCGACACTGCAACCGCAATTGCAATTAGAAACAAAGTTCTTAACACTACTGTCAAAGGAGTTCCAGATATCGAACGAGTGACATTAGTTCAAAAAGACGATGAGTGGGTTATTCAAACAACCGGCTCTAACATTGCCAAAGTACTTGAAGTAAAAGGCATTGACAAAAAGAATGTCAGAACAAACAATGTCTTTGAAATCGCAGGAACTTTGGGAATTGAGGCTGCAAGAAATTCACTGATTAACGAACTCAATCATACTTTGGGTGATCAAGGATTGGAAGTTGATAATAGATACATCATGCTGGTATCTGATCTGATGTGTTCGAGAGGATACATGCAACAAATCGGCAGACATGGAATTGCCGGCACCAAGGATAGTGTTCTTGCAAGAGCGGCATTTGAAATCACGGTCCCGACAATTGCACATGCTGCACTTATGGGCGAGGTTGAGCAACTCAAAGGTATTACTGAAAACGTAATTGTTGGCAGTAACATTCCAATTGGAAGTGGTACCGTTGACTTATACATGCAAGTAAGCAAGAAAAAATAGGAGTATAAGTTAGAATTAAGTGATAATTATGGCCGATGAGATTTCAACATTAATGAGCAACAATAAAGACAAAACCGTTTCACTGAGATTGAGAAACACTAAAACCATTCAGGGAATTCTCAAGGACTTTGACATTCACATGAACCTCTCACTGGACGATGCCGAAGATGTTTCTGAAGAGAAGCATGAGAAACTTGGAAAAATACTTCTCCGCGGAGACAACATCCTGACCGTCTCTTTTCCTGACGAAGAGTCTTAGAAATTCATCCATCAAACGTTAAATTCACTGCGTCTTTATTTTTACCATGCTGCAGTTTTTACTTTTCTTCTTGGTTCTGCTTCCGGCATTTGGGCAAACTGCACCTGACTACCATAATCCATACTCTCCAATATTTACAGACAAGCCAGTTTATTCCTGGACAGACAAAATGAAGATTACCATTATTTCGCCCAGTTGGAATTCCGATAGGCATCTGATTGATTCTATTGGAGAAACAGGTGAGCATGCAATTAAAATTGGCACGTCTGAGCACTCCCTGGACCGATACCGATTTACTGAGACTGACGTAAACTCTGGGATTTTTACTGCGGAAGTGATTCTTACGGGCTTTGCTCACGATGCTGACGGCGATGGGAATTCTGATACGACCCCTAGAACCATTGGAAACGGCCCCACCAGCGGATTTTTAGAAGTCGACAGAGACTCTGCAATAACGATTTCGTTTGAATTTGCCGACGGGGTTGTGCTGGTTGAATCAGTCCCAGTGCGTTGGAATGTCGGAACAATTAATTTCGTTGAAGAACTCTTTTTGGAAAAATCTGCAACGGTTCGCGTGATTGACGCGGATATGAATTTGAATCCTGAGGCGATAGATCATTTGCCGATACAACTTTTTTCTGACTCTGATGTCGCAGGAATTGAGGTCAATGCCATAGAAACATCTGAGAGTTCAGGGTCTTTTGTTGCAACCGTTTCGCTATCCCAGAACTCGCCTTCAAGTGGAAATAGGCTCTATTCGCTTCCCGGAGATAAAATTTTTGCCAAATACAATGACCACACTTTGCCAAAACCTCACTCCAAATCAGACCATTTGGCAGTTGAAACTGTTGCGAGGGTAGATCTGGCAATTCCTCCAATTGAACGGATTGAAAATTCAGAAATTACTTTCTCTGACGGGCTTGGAAATCCGTTGCAATCATTTTCACAAAACTCACAAATGCAAATAGTCGGAACTATCTCAAACGAGCATGATTTTAAACAAAAATTTGTTTACATGTTCCAAGTAAAAGACGATGAACATGCTGTTGAATCTCTATCGTGGGTTCAGGGGGAGATTTCTTCCCGGCAAAGTCTGGACGTTTCTCAATCATGGATTCCAAAAAAATCTGGAACTTATGAGATAGAAACTTTTGTCTGGATCTCAATCAATGATCCGACTGCTCTGTCTCCGCCAATGTCCACTTTGATCACTATTCCCTGAAAAGAATATTTTCTACGATATTATTAAATAGAAATTCTCGTTTTTCACCATGTGTTAGGAATTGTATTAGGAGTCACCTTGGTGTTGGCCGTATTTTCTTCTGTGATTTTCGCAGATGTTTTTGCAGATTCATTAATTGTACATTTTGATAAGGAACTTTATGATCTAGGCGATTTCATGACTGTTTCTGGCGAAATAATAGAGGTTGGGATGCCTGTCATTGCCATGAGTGTCTATGACCCTGATGGAAAAATTCTGTCTGCAAATAATTTGGAAATTTCATCTGAAAAAACGTTTAGCAAAACAGTGCTCCTTGAATCCCCATTCTATGAAAAAAGTGGCGAATATTTAGTTAAATTTGATTACGGGCCAATCTCTGAAAACCATTACTTTCTAGTTGAAGGAAAATATTCGGAACCTGAAATCTCAATTGAAGAAACCGCTGACCCTGAGATTATCTTACTATACACAGAACAAAAACAATACACTGACAACGATGTTGTTAGAATCACTGGGCAAGTTTCAGCAGTGGTTTCTCCAACCGTGCTGATTGGAATTTACGACCCCTTTGGAATGCCTGCAGGGTTTTATTTTGGTCCAATTGACTCTAACTTGGAATTTACCACGAGTTTTCTTGTTAAAGACGGGGTGAATTTTAGGGTTGATGGAACATACTCTGTAAAGGCACATTATGGCGAAACTGTGGCGACATCTTTTTTTGATTACTATAAAATTCCACAAACCGTAATTGAAGATCCTGTCGCAAAAGATCCTGTCGCAAAAGATCCTGTCGCAAAAGATCCTGTCGCAAAAGATCCTGTCGCAAAAGATCCTGTCGCAAAAGATCCTGTCGCAAAAGATCC
>JAQBHN010000077.1:0-5462 GCA_032127635.1 Nitrososphaerota archaeon | reverse complement strand
GGCGGAGGTGATTCTACTTCAGTAGCATCTTCAGTAGCATCTTCAGGCGGATTTTCAATTTCAGTACTCATCATACAAACTTCCTAGCCTTCATTCTCTTGATTTTTTCTTGCAATAACATACATCCCTGAATTAGAGTTTCAGGTCTAGGTGGGCAACCTGGAACATAGACATCAACTGGAATAATTCCATCAATTCCTGGAAGTACATTGTATGAATCAAAATACAACCCTCCAGTAATTGCACAAGCACCCATAGCAATCACATACTTCGGTTCTGGCATTTGATCATAAACCAGTCTGAGACGTGGCGCCATCTTTCTTGTAATGGTTCCTTGAACAACTACCAAATCACATTGTCTAAGTGAACCAAACGCTTCAATGATACCAAATCTTTCAACATCATATCTAGGACTTGACGCTGCACCAAATTCTACACTGCAACAAGCTGTTTCAATGTGAACAGGCCAGAGTGACCAAATTCTACCCCAATTAATGGCATAGCCCAATGGTTTACCAATTGCTTTTTCTAAAATGTCCCCTAACTTTCCGACAAAGACATTTGCATTTTCTGGTGTTACTAAATCTTTAAGCAATTTTATCCCCTATCCTCGTAAATACTATTTATATAAAAAACTACCATATTCTCCGTCTCCCTGATTGATACAGTGCAAATGCCATTGCTCCAAACATAATAGCCAAAAATCCCATCATCGGCAGTGTTGCCATCTTTGGAATTTCCAAGAGTGAGCTTCCCCATGCATACAAGAAGATTGCCATCACATCAAACACTACAAACATCAGAATGTATGGGTAATACTGCATCATGAAATGAGTTCTACCTTCACCAGTTGGAACTTGTCCACATTCCATGGGTAGGAATTTTACTGGATTACTTTTTTTTCGGGGAGAAATCATCCTGGAAATAACTAAAGCTGGAGCCATTGCTACTACGGCAAAGCCAAACATCAATACAACGGTACTGTAATTGCCCGCTAATTCCCCGACCAATTTAGCTTTTCACTCCAATTTTTGTATAAAAAGGTATGTGTCATTTTTGGGATCAATCTTTTTAAAAAAAAATTTGAAAAGGACTTAATAGGATAATTTCAAAGATCGATCATGTCATTAAATGTAGGAGATACTGCTCCTGGATTCGAACTTGTAGATACCGAATTAAAAATACGGAATTTGGATGAATTTAAGGGTGGAAAAATAGTATTATCATTCATAGTTGCAGCAAGTTCCCCCGTATGTGAAGCAGAACTTTGTTCATTTAGAGACTCTTGGAAAGAGATTTCAGATCTTGGTGCCAAAGTGGTTGCAATTAGTAACGATGGTCCATTTGCAAACAAGGCATTTGCAGAAAAAAACAACTTTAGATTTCCATTATTGGCAGACTATACCAGCAAAACAATTCGAGATTATGGTGTTCTGATGCCGGATTTACTACACATCAAAGATTACAATGCTGCAAAGCGTTCAGTTTTCATCATTAATGAAGACGGGAAAATTGGTTACAAATGGGTTTCAGAAGATCCATTAAAAGAGCCAAACTATGAAGAAATTAAAAATTTCTTAAAATAAAAAAAGTCTACTCTATTTCTGCAACAACGTCGCCTTTAGCAACAGTTCCAGTTTCTTTAACTTTAATTGTTTTTACAACTCCATCTTTGTGAGATTTTATAGCAACTTGCATTTTCATTGATTCTAAAGTACAAACAACATCCCCTTTCTTCACACTGTCACCTTCTGAGACAGATATTGATACGACCTTGCCAGGAATTTGACTTTTCAAAGATAATTGTGCATCAGCACTACTTGCACCGCCAGTGATTTTGTATACAACCTCATCAAAATGAGTATTACGGTTAATAGTAATTGGTACGTTGTCAATTACAATATTCATTTCGTTTGTATATTGTTCAAGATATTTTGCTTTGTGATATTTTTGATCTAAAATAAATTCTATCCCTTTAGAATTCATAGTGATAATTTTTAATTTATGCTCGTTATCATTAATTTTAATTACATAGTCGCTGTTTCCAAGATTTTCTATTATCTTCCCTTCAAATGATTTTTCAATGTCTTGTATTTTATAATTCATTTTTCATCAATCCAACTTGTATTTCCAATTTGCGTTATTGGCGGTGTTATTTTGTACACGGCTCTTAAAATATTCAGAGTGAATTATTGCAGCAGCTAAAGCAGCTTCGCTCTTATCTTCTTTTTCTTTTTTAAGATCTGCAGTTAATCTATTAATCATATCATAACGTTTTAAAAAGTCTGTAGAGAGATCTCCGTTTTTGTATTCATCAGAATTTAGAATGGTTTTGTATAGTGGTATTGAGGTCTCAACTCCTTGAATGTAAAAGTCATTTAATGCAGCAAGCATTCTAGTTCTAGACTCTTCAAATGTTTGTCCCCAAGTGACGAGTTTTGCCATAAGTGAATCATAAAACGGTGAAACTGTACATCCAGGATAAAGATAGGTGTCACATCTAACGCTTGGTCCTGTAGGAATAGTCACGTCAGGTACAGGTCCAGTTGACGGGGCAAAGTCCAAGAAAGTGTCTTCGGCATTAATTCTACATTCGATAGCATAACCATTCATTTTCAGATCACTTTGCTTGAATGGGATTGCTTCTCCATTTGCGATATCTAGTTGTAGTTTTACCAAGTCTAAGCCAGATACAAATTCTGTAATCGGGTGTTCTACCTGTAATCTTGCATTGATTTCAATAAAGTAAAACTCTCCATTATCAGCCCTTAGAAATTCAGCAGTACCCAAGTTGGTATAGCCTACTGCATCGGCAGCTTTGCAAACTGATTCTCCCACACGTGCTCTTGTGTCTTCATCGACAATTGGTGAAGGGGTTTGTTCAATTAGTTTCTGGTTACGTCTTTGAATCGAGCATTCTCTCTCAAAGATATGTACGGTGTTGCCGTGAGTGTCTCGAGCAAATTGATATTCAATGTGTCTTGTTCTTTCCAAGTATTTTTCTACAAGAATCGCAGATTTTCCTACCGCTGAAATAGATTCAGCAGTAACGGATTCGAATCCATCGTGTAGTTCTTTATCATTAGTTACGATTCTAATTCCACGACCGCCGCCACCATAAACGGATTTTAACATAACAGGGTATCCAATATCATTTGCAATTTTTTCTGCATCATCTGCATCTTTAACTAGACCAGGACTTCCAGGTACAGTTGGAACTTTTGCTTTGAGCATTGCAGCTTTACATTTCATTTTATCTCCACATAGATCCATCGATTCTGCGGTCGGACCAATAAAGATAATTTTATTTTTATCACACAGTCTCACAAAGTCATCATTTTCAGAAAGGAATCCATAGCCTGGATGAACAGCGTCTGAACCAGATGCAAGCATCACTTCAAGGATTTTTTCTTGATTAAGATAAGATTTTGCGGGAGATGCTTCTCCAATATGATATGCTTCAGTAGCTTGTTTAACATGCATTGAAGAGTAATCTTCATCAGAATAAACTGCAACTGTTTTGATTCCAAGTGTCTTACATGTTCTAATCACACGTAAAGCAATTTCCCCTCTGTTTGCAATGAGTACTTTTTCAATCATATTTAATCACAAATTGATATTTCCATGTTTTCTTGGCAGTTGTTTTACTCTTTTATTTTCAAGCATGTCAAGTGCTTTAATGAGCATTGGTCTTGTTTCAGCAGGATCAATCACATTATCAACAGTTCCATGAGATGCGGCAACGTAAGGATTTTCAAATTTTTCTGCAAATTCATCGATTAATTGTTTTTTTAGTGCCTCGGCATCTTCAGCTTCGCTAAGATCTTTCCTATACATAATTTTTACAGCGGCCTCTCCACCCAATACAGCACACCTAGCAGTTGGCCATGCATAGTTAATGTCAGTTCTGAGATTTTTACTCCCCATTGCGATGTATGCACCACCATATGCCTTACCAATAACCAATGTAATTCTTGGAACAGTGGCTTCACAATATGCATAGAGTAACTTACTTCCATGTCTAATGATACCGTTGTGTTCTTGGTTAGAGCCCGGCATGTATCCAGGTGTATCTACTAAAGTGATAAGAGAAATATTAAACGCATCACAGAATCGGATGAATCTAGCTGCTTTGTTTGATGAATCAATGTCCAGTGCGCCTGCAAGATGTATTGGTTGATTTGCAACAATTCCTACAACCCTACCATTCATTCTTGCAAAACCAACTATGATGTTTTGAGCAAATAGTTCATGGACTTCAAAGAATACGTGGTCATCGACAATTGAGTTTATGATTTCTTTCATATCATATGGTTGTAATGGATTTTCTGGAATTATGTTAATCAAGTTATGATCCATTCTGTTTGGATCATCGTCAGTAGTAATTTTTGGCGGCGCTTCAGTATTATTTTGTGGTAAAAACGAAATTAATTTTTTTATATAATCCATACACTCGTATTCATTCTTAGCTACAAAATGTGCAACGCCGCTTTTTGAACCATGTGTCATTGCGCCACCAAGATCTTGGAATGAAATTTCCTCACCCAACACAGTTTTGACCACGTCAGGTCCTGTGACGAACATCGTTCCCACTTTGTCCACCATAATTACAAAGTCAGTCATTGCAGGAGAGTAAACAGAACCACCTGCTGATGGGCCAATGCTTGCAGTGATTTGTGGAATTACGCCAGAAGCTAATTGATTATGATAAAAGATATCTGCAAATCCGTCAAGACTCATAATTCCTTCTTGAATTCTTGCACCGCCAGAATCCATAATTCCGATAATTGGGCATCCGGTTTGAACTGCATGATCCATTAGTTTGCAGATTTTTTTGGCACCCATTTGACTCAGTGTCCCACCAAGTACAGAGAAATCATAAGCAAAGACAAAGATTTGCCTTCCATTTACGTTTCCATAACCCCCAATCACACCATCTGTGAAGAATTTCTTTTTCTGCATGTCATATTCGTGATAATGGTGAGTGGTCAATGGATCAATTTCAGTAAAAGTGCCTTCGTCAAGTAGGAGATGAACTCTTTCACGGGCAGTTAATTTGCCCTTGTCATGTTGGGCCTTGATTCGATCTTGGCCTCCACCTTGTAACGCTGTATTATTTTTTTTAGTATACCCCTCAATCTTTTCAGAATGCACAGTATTCTAAAGGATGATAGTTTCCTATATTAATTTAATTTGAGAATATCGAGACATGTGATTTTTAGAAAAATTCAAAGATCATTGGTTATTTTAGAATATCATGAGTTAAGAAGTGGAAATTTCTTGTTTACAGATTTTTGATAAGATCTAAAAGCATCCTTTTCTTCGCTGCATTTCTTACAGATGCATAATTGAGAGACGTTTGGAATATCACAAATTTCTTGAAATTCACATTGAGAGCAACCAGCAGGTGCCCCACACACAATACATTGTAATTCGTCAGTTTGGGCACATTTTTCATGTTT
>JAQBHN010000076.1:0-23930 GCA_032127635.1 Nitrososphaerota archaeon | reverse complement strand
GTGATCTTTTTTTGCTTGCTCTATTACGATTTTAATTTGCTCTGGAGTTGGTTTTTTCAGAAACAGTGAATCTGTATCTCCGTACAATACTTCAATCCCAGTTGCTTCGCATTTTTTGATTGTCTCTAAAATTGTATGCCTGCCAATTGCCGTTGTTGCTTCTGCTACTGGCAGGAAATACAGTGGAAATATTTCTGCCCCCATTACCCCATAACTGGCATTTAGAATCACTTTAAGTGCTTGACTGACTACTGTGTATTGCTGTCTTTGATCTTCAGTTAGTGTTTCTTTTTTTGAAAGATTCTTGTAATAGTTTACTCTCAAATCTCGCAATGATCCGATAATTAATGATGTCAAGCCATTTTTCTTTGTACATGCCCAATGATTGGTTCCCGGTATTGTATTTTTTTTACATTCTTCGTGATTACATCTTACTGTCTCATATGATAAATTTCTAACTTTGATGATACTCGGATACAGACTTGCAAAATCCATAACAACTACATCAAAATGAATTCCTTCTTTTGGTTCGACAACTAACCCTCCTCGATATTTTTTATCTTTAATTACGGCATTCGACATTACTCCTTCTGATCTTCTTTGCAATTCTTCACGTTTTGGAATTAGGCAATTTCTTCGTCTGTGCTCAAAATACAGCAAACTCCTAATCCACTGAGACACTCCCAATCTTGCGACATCGTCAATTGGAAGCCTTCCAATCCTTGCAATGATTACAAGCAAATCCATCAGCAAATCCTTGTTGAAACTGGTGAGCTCGTATGTTAGTAGAGCGTCATTGTAACAATAATTTGCAGTTTGGTATAGTGATAATTCGTCAAACTCCAACCCGTAGTCGATTTTTTCTTTTCCTAGCAGTGCTTTTGAAACACTATTCAGAGAAAAATCTGTATACTTTTGACTGAAAGCATAAATCTGAAATGATCTGTTTGAAAGAACCTTGTACAAGTCCAGATGAACCCCCTCTTTGAGGGTCGCAGAATCCCTCATCATGTAAAATGGGTTTTCTGAATTTTTTACTCCTAATCTCTCTGCTCTGTTGTACAGATAAGGCAAATCAAATTCATCCCCGTTGTATGTTAGAACAAATGGGAATGTCTTGATTATTTCAAATGCGTCTTCTATCATTTTTTTCTCGTCGACTAAATCATAGAATTTTATCTTGATGTTGGGTTCTAATTCGTTTGTTCCCTCTTCTGATCCTTCTGTTTTAAGCACAAAAATTTGATCAAACCCGTCAGATCCCTTTAGTCCGATGGCGGTAACTTTCTTTTCTGCAAGTTTTGGGTCTGGGATTCTTCCGATTACTGCTTCAACTTCGATATCTAGACTGAGTCTTTTTATTCTTGGGATGGGCTGGTTCAGTAAATCTGCCCACTCTGAAATGAATATTTTAAATTCTTCTGCGTCGACCATGCTTTCACTATCGACTTTATCCCACAACAAACTTTTTAGTGCAAGTTTGACTTCGTCAGAAATTTCTAAATCGTACGGTTCTATTTTCCCATTTTTTCCTTCATAATATCTTCCGACTATCAGCCCTCTGTCATAGAGGTAATTCTCATAATATTTGAGATCTGATTCCCACGTTTCAATCTGATTTTTGATGCTTTCACCAAAATTCCCCCCTATCGACATCGGGTTGTCTACAATTATTTGCGACATTTCAATTTCTTCATCCTTTAGTAAATCATATTTTTTAATCTGTTTGATTTCAAGCACGTCTGTTCTTTCTTGAAGAAAATCCAATTCATCCGGTGATAGTCTTGAATAGCAATATGGCTTGTGACCTGTTTCATCATGCCACAAAACCAATTCTTTGGATTTTGGCTCGTAAAATTTTAAAACCACTGATTTTGAAATGTTGTCATACGTAGCTGACACCAGCATTGATGGCGGCATTGATTCAATTTTTTTGCTTTCTCCCACGTTTACTTGCATTTTCTCACACGGAATTCTCGTATTTGCCTACTAACTCTTTTGCCCATTTCAGAATTTTACTTTTATCAATATGTACAACTTCGACCCCTGCCTCTTCCAACAACTCATAATCTGTTTCAGGATATACGTCGAGACAAACAAATTTTTTAATTCCGATAGTTATTGCCATTTTTGTGCATTCTAGGCATGGGACAAATGTCGTGTATAGTATGGCTCCTGCAATTCCAGCTTCAATTCCTAAAATTGCACAGTGCATGATGGCGTTAGCTTCTGCATGATTGCACAGGCATCTATCGAGTGATGCGCCTGATTCAATTTTTCCTTCCATTCGAAGTTGACATCTTTTACATCCGCCTTCAAAACAATTTTTGATTCCTGGCGGGGTTCCGTTATACCCTGTCGCTAATTGCCTGTGATTCCTTACAATCACTGCACCTACTTGCCTTGTCATGCAGTTTGAACGAAGTTTGGCAAGTTCTGCTTGAAGCATAAAATATTCATCCCAATTAGGTCTGTCAAAAGAATCACTCATGTAAACACTGTTTGAGTACTCAATATATGGATCACGTTATCTGGGATTTGATTTGCGATCAGAATATGTTCGCTGAGATTCCAACTGAAAATTTTATAATTTTAATCATTAATTATGAAATATTTTTATAAGTCAATTTTTGTTTTGATTTTCTTATTCTTTTTGAAATTTTCTTTTTCTGCGGCTATCCACAAATCTAAAATCAATCCCTCTTCTTTTAGTATTGTTTTGTGGTCTTTTTCTTTTGATGCTGGTTTGATTTTGGCATGATGATTTTTGAATGTGTTTTTTTTGAGATTTGTAAATTACTCATTGTTAATTTTTAATTTTTATGCCTACTCCTGTTGAACTATCTGTGTTTAGTTGAGCTGGGGATAGTATTCCGTCATACGAAAGCATAAAATCGATAAATTTGTTCTCATGTTGTCATATGACTGAATTTGTTGAAAAAAAATATGTTAAAAATAATTCTATAGAAAAACGAGATTATCAGATAAATCTTGCAAATCAAGCAATTGCTGAAAACTGCATAGTTGTATTGCCTACTGGTCTGGGAAAAACTGCTGTTGCGCTACATGTGATTGCCGAATATCTGTCAAAAGGGACTGGCGGTATATTGTTTTTGGCACCGACCCGAGTTTTGGTAAACCAGCACTATGATTTTTTAAAAAACAATCTCACTCTTGATGACATCTCTCTAATTACAGGGGAGGATGCAATTCCGAAGAGGACTAATCTTTGGAATAATAGCGTTGTTTGCGCAACTCCGGAAATTACTCGAAACGACTTAATCCGAGGAATAATAACTCCGGAGCAATTCACTCTTGTAGTGTTTGATGAGGTACATCGGACTGCAGGTGATTATGCGTACTCTGGAATCGCTAAGCGCTTTGAGAATTCATCTGCAAGACTTGTTGGAATGACTGCAACTCTGCCCAGTGAAAAAGAAAAAGCAACTGAAATTTTGACAAAACTTCGAATCTCTTGTGTTGCAGAACGTACTGAAGACAGTCCTGACGTGAAGCCATACACTCATGAAACAAACACTGAATGGATTCACGTAGAACTTCCTGCTGAATTAAAATCAATACAAAGATTGTTGAAATTGGCATTGGATGAACGCTATGACACTTTGAGAAAAAATGGAATTCGTTTGGCTGAACAACAATCTCTTTCTGCCCTACTCCGGATTAGGCAATTCGTGTTAAATCAGAATAGGCGTTCTGCAAAACCACTGTTCACTGCAATTAGAATTCACTATGCCCTGAATATGCTTGAAGCTCACGGGGTTACTCCTTTTCTAAAATTCTGTGAACGTGCAAAAGCCAAAAAAGGTGTGGGTGTTAAAGAATTATTTGAAATCGATCCAAACTTTACCATGGCAATCAAATTGGCAAACGAAGCTCAGTCTCGTGGCATTGAACACTCGAAGATTCCTAAGCTGAAAGAAATCATCGAATCTGTTCCGGGAAAAGTACTCATATTTACTAGCTATAGGGATTCCGTTGATCTAATTTACAACAAACTTACAGAATTGGGGATTTCTGCAGGCATTTTAATTGGAAAAGCAGGCGATGCTGGATTAAAACAGAAAAAACAGATTGAATCTGTGCAGAATTTTAGGGATGGTCTTTTTAGAGTTCTAGTTGCCACTCGTGTTGGGGAGGAGGGGCTTGATATTGCTGAGGTTAATCAGGTTATTTTCTATGACAATGTTCCAAGTTCTGTAAGGTACATCCAAAGGAGAGGAAGGACTGGTAGAAAAGATACTGGCAAACTGGTGGTTTTGATTGCTAAGAATACCATTGATGAGACATATTATTGGATAGGGAAGCGAAAGATGACTGCAGCAAAATCCATGGGTGAAAAAATGACTAACGTTTTAGAGAAAAATCAAGAAATTGAATCTCAAAAACAAGGATTAGACGCATTTATTTAATTTTTATATCTTTTAGATATCCTGTCAAAAATTATTTGTTTTCTTTGAATTACCACGTTTTTCATTCCTGACTCTAGATGATGAATGCTGCTTTTTTTAGCAACTAGCAAGTTTTCTAATCTTATGTCAAATTGATTACGAAGAAAACTATCCGTGCCTGAAAATCCGCCATCTATCTCTAAATTCTCAAATGCATCTTTTGCCAAATTTTCAGTAACCTTATCCAGATATTCTAAAATCTCGACTAGTGTTTCTTTTGTGAGCACCATGACTATCTCCGCTACGTGACTGCAAAAAACGTTGTGTATTTTATTTTGGTTTTTAAAGAGTGAAAATTGATGATGACGTTCTAAACTGCACATTTGCTCTAATTTGCATTGGCCATATTTGACAAATCCAAAGAAATGACTGATCTTCTTCAAAAGGAGAAGGATCTTCACAAGGAAATTCGTAAGGATTTCAAAAAAATTAGTTTGAAAGTTAATGCAGATTTTGATAAAATAAGAGAATCAAAATCTTCCAAGTGATTTATCCGGTCCTTTTAATTATATGGTACCCGAATTCAGTCTTTATCGGTTCTGAGATTTCCCCGATTTGAAGTTTAAATGCGGCATCTTCAAACGGCTTCACCATCATGCCTTTTGTAAAATATCCTAAATTCCCTTCTCTCTTACCGCTACCTTTGTCTGTTGAAAATTCCTTTGCCAAATTTCCAAATTTTTCACCCGTTTTGATTTTTTCTAAAATTAGCAGTGATTCCGATCGCTTTTCCACTAGTATGTGTGAGCATTTTACTTTATTTGACAACGTGATCTTGAAATTATTTCATGTCTTTATTTGTTAGTATTTTAATTGAAAAATAGGAAAATGGATAAAGACTGGCTAAGAGTAAAAAGTGGCAGAAGTAGAGGTTGTAGAGACTGTTTAGCCCATAGATGCATTCCATCTAGTTGCAGTTGTAATTGCCACAAGTAGTTTTTTCAAAATAGATGCGATCAATTTTAATATCTTTTTCATAAATCTTGCAGTTTGTTCAAATGGACAAGCTTGTTTTTATCAATTGTATCGTGCCTCATAGATTATGAAAATCTTGCATGTTGAGGATTCTCCTGAAATTGGTCGGGTTTTTGCAGATATTTTATCATCTCAAAATTACGATTTTGACAGTGTCTTGGATGGGAGAGCTGGATTGGAGTTGGCAATATACCATGAATATGATCTGATCCTGCTTGACATGTGTATGCCAAAATATAGCGGGGTTGATTTTTTATTAGATTTGAAATTTAGGAAGCCTTCAGAACTGTCTAAAGTTGTCATAGTTAGTGCGCTTGAGATGGGTCCTACCCAGGAACAAGAACTGCTGAATTTAGGAATTCGTGCTGTTCTAAGAAAACCTATCTCTGTGCAGGGTTTGATTTCTCAAATTGAACAGACAATTGGAATTTAATCTAAACCCCAACTAACTTTTGTTTTTGGGACTATCTTCAAAAACGGCGCTTCATTTTCTTTCCATGGTTCTTTTCTTACCCATTGAAATTTATCATAAAAAATTTCATAAATCCTTTGAAATTCAGGCCCATTTTCTATGATCTCTGTTTTTCCTTGAATGCATATTGCTCGGTGCTCTCCTGATTTGTAAATGTCAATCACAATTCCTGTATTTTGATTTAATTTGATATTGGTATAAGTTCGTGTGTTGTAATCTGTAGCGACAATGATGTCGTTGTTGATTTTAACGTATGATACTGGTTTTACATGTGGGATGTCGTCATGCGATGTTGCAATTCTTGCCTCTTCTAATGTTTCTAGAAACTTTATTTCTCTTTGATTGAATATGATCAATTGAAGATTCTTTCTCTTATTTCTGGAATATGTTTGTAAACTATATCTCTTATTTTCATCTGATCTTCTTCAGTTGGCGTTTCTTTTTGTGCACTTAATATCGCACCTCCCATTCCTAAAGCCATTCCAATCACTATCCCGTAAACAAATTCCTGTGCATTTTCTACTTTTAACACTTGTTTGTTTTCTTTGATTTCATCTAAATATGCCGGAATTGTGCAAACAGCTCCGTTGATTACCTGCATGATTAATTGTTCCAATTGATCTTCACTCATGATTTCCATCCAAAATCTTTCTTAATAAATCTGCACCTGGGATACTTTATTTTTTGACACATTATCGTTTCTTATTGCCAAAAAATTATGATGGGTCAATTTCACGAGTTACTCTGATGCAAGAACAACAATCTTAAGTTGATAGAATCCTCTGAATGGTATTGAACCCTGTAATGCCGATTATGATTGCAGCGGGTATCGCCATTGCTATAGTTATCGCAATGCTTGCTACTCAAATTTTGCAAGAAAACCCTCAAAATAATGCAGGCGGGAATGCACGTGATGAAATTTCATGGCAACTATTACAAAAAACATACCTTGAACAGGAGTGTCGGGAAAAACACATCGGTCAACTGGATGAAATGGAAAAATGCGTTGACCGTATTGAAGAGGAGCAGAGATTGAATCCGCCAACTACCCCCTAGATTCTAATTTCCACAATTACATGCAGATCATGAATCGTCTTTCATATGTCTATAATTGTAATGGCATCTCTTATTGCAAAACCAATCCAGTCCTCCTAAATATTCTACACGATCTGACTTGCCACAAAACGTGCATTTTATAAAATGTTTCATGCTCTTTTCTTTGGTCATGCTATTTTTTGCTCCTGCTGACTTCTCTCCAATCCCCTATTTCTTCTAGCGATTCTAGTGATATGTTGTTCTATTTTTAGAAAAATGATGTTTGTGATATGTGCAATAACGTCACTTTTACACCTAAGATTTTTAATCTCTGGTTATAGGGAACTATCCATGTTCGCTTTTTTTACGACAAATGAGGCAAATGGCGCTTTACCTAATGTGATAAAAAAATTTGAGGTTGCTTTAGCAAAAAGTACTGAAGTCAAAAAAATTGAACAAGAATTACAGATTAGCATATCAACTACAAATTCTTTTGAATCTTACGTGACCATCAAACAACGCCTAAATTCTGCAATCACTCAATTCTATGAATCAGTCGAACTATTGGAAAATACGGGTGTTGTTGTCAAAAGTATTGATCAGGGGCTATTGGATTTTCCTTCAAAACGATTTGAGGAAGAAGTCTGGCTTTGTTGGAAATATGGTGAAACTGAAATTAAATTTTGGCATGAGAAGGACTCTGGTTTCATGGGGCGAAAACCTATTGAAGTAAGTGATGACTCGCTAGTCTGATCATTTAACGCTGTGGATGGTTCTAAGATCATCCCACGAATCTGCTAGATGTACACAAAATTCATCCATACACTTTGTAGCGTATCCGCAACTACATCTACTCATTTCATATCATCCTCCCCAAAATCTGTTTTTGACCACAAGTTGTTGAACAATAATGCTTTGGAGTAGATTATGGTTTCAGAATTCGTCCATATGGCCCTCATTTCCTTATTGTTCCCTTCATTTTTAATAAAGAATAGCACTTCATCATTGTCCTTAATTAAAAAACACAAGTTTTCTTTTATTGACGAACCCAGCTTCTTCATTTTTGATTTGTCCATTCCTTCAAAAATTGTTTTTGACTTTTTTGAAATTGGAGTCAACAACTTGTAATCAATTTTTTGTTCTTCCAATGCGTCTAGAAAATCTGCATGATAGAATTTTACGAAATCTTTTTCTGAACCTAAAATCCTACATTCAATTTTAGCATTTAATATCATGTCGAAAATTTTACTGTTTACTTGATTTCCACCTTGCAATACCTTGAACTTTTCCTCG
Organism: Nitrososphaerota archaeon; assembly: GCA_032127635.1. Lineage (GTDB taxonomy): Archaea > Thermoproteota > Nitrososphaeria > Nitrososphaerales > Nitrosopumilaceae > Nitrosopumilus. Next base: position 15,686 of record JAQBHN010000076.1, on the reverse strand, counting down.
CCCTCCTCTTCTTTTGTCGAAATTACCCCTGGGATTTTCTCCCAAATCTCTTCTAATTCTGGGCCTGATTTTTTGAGTTTGTTTAGACGTTCTGTTTCTGTACTGATTAGGAGATTTACTGTTTTTTTGATTGATAGCGCTGTAAATTGAATTGGATGCTGAAATGATGATTCTACTATCCCTTTGTTTTGCAATGCTGTTAGCAGGTGGTATGTTTCGCTTCTTGGAATATCTACTGCTTTTGCAATATCTGATGCCGTTTTTGCACCGATTTTTCCTAAATAGAAAAACACCTTGCTTTGATTTTGGGTCAGTCCAAATGATACTAGAGCATCTCTGATCCCCTCATAGCTTGTTTTATCAACTGGAAATGCCCCCAACTGCATTGTATTTGCTATGATTACCATTAATGGGAATGGCAATTTTTATCTTAAAAGTCTGATCGTTCAATGGTAAACAATTAGTTACAAATAACTACATTTGAAGTTCTTTCTTAAAAAATCTGTATTTTCATGCCTGTATTTTCAAGTTCTTTCTGCAAATTTCACATCAAATACAGTCTCTGATTATTATTTTTGACATTTTCATTTTTGTGAAATGACAGGTTGTGCCTATCCTGCACCAATCCAGCCTTGGAAAACAATCTCTTCTTTCACTCTGTTTGGAACTGGGGTTTTTGATCTGTGTTTCCCTTGCTTAACTGATGTCCTGTGTGGGGATGCATCTGTGGATATTTCATCATCCATATCTATGCCGTGATCATCTTTTCCTGCAAGCTTGTTTCTGAGCAGGAATATGCCTGTCAGTACCAACGCCAGTGACATGATGTCTACGGCAGTGATGTTTTCAGCAAGGAATAGCCCTGAAAATATCACCCCGAATACAGCGGTGGTTGAATACAACAACACTGTCCTGACGGTCCCAATCATTTTCAAGGCCATTAAGAAAAACAATGTTGACATTCCTGTCCCTAAAATTGACATTATGAAAATCCCTGGCAGCTGAGACACATCAACATCCATGGGAATCTCAAATATTGCGATTAGTGAAATGGCAACTCCTGCACAAATGAATGATACTATCTGTGTGACTCTTCTTGCATCAAATTTGTCTCCTACGTATTTACAAAATGTGATGTCAATTGCATACAATATGCCTGATAAAATTATTAAAAGATCTCCGGTTACAATGTGTCCCAAATTGAAATTATTCTGATACAGATCATTGCCAATTGGCAATGCCATCATTCCGATAATTATCATTGAAAATGGGATGCATTCTTTGATGTGCAATCTTTCTTTGAATACCATCATTCCTATTACTAGCGCAAAAATTATCTCGCTATTGCTAAATATTGACGCGTTAACTGCAGTGGAAGTTGACAGTCCGAAAAAATATGTAATTAGCGCTGAAACTTCTGCGATTCCGATTAATCCCATGAACAACCAATCCTTCTTTCCAAATTTGGAAATGGAATTTGTTTTTCTTGCTATCGGTGTAAAGAATATGCCTCCAATAAAATAAATCAAAAATGCCATGACTACTGGATTGATTTCAATTAAATTTCCCGAGTTTTCAAGCATGGGTTTTGAAATTACATGGATGAGTGCTGATAGTGCAGCAGCTAAAATGATCAAATAGTACCCATACTTTGATTTTCCTAATGAAACACTCTTGGATATCATCTATTCCCATATTTGGGAATGAGATTATCCCTTATAGGTGGATCCTTGGTTTTTGGGGACGGTGAGCCTGTTTTCTTTATCTAGCGATCCTCCGTTTTGATGATTTCAAAAGAGAATCCTATCTCGTTATATTCATCATTTATTACCCTGTATCCGTTCTCATTCAAAACTGAATTCATTTGTCCAACCATTAACAATGGCCAGTTTTTTCCTAAATCGTGCTGAATGATGATTTTTTTTGTTCCGTTTACCGTCATTTCCCTATATTGGACGTTGGAGTTCAGACACCTTTTTTTGAATAAATCTAATATTGAATCTAAATCGATGTAGCCGTACAAGTAATTCAGTGAATTTTTAAAATCTGACGTTCCTGTGGTCGCTGCAATTTTTTCAATCTTCTCTTTGGGGATTGAATCTGACAATTCTCTGAATGTTGATCTGAACATTGAAACCCATCCCATTTCTGTTGTTAGATTGTGCCAGTTAACTTGTTTTTCTAAAAGGTGATTGATGAGTGTGTTGAGACTAATTTTTTGCTCAATGCATTTTTCATGCAGTTTGCTGCTTAGATCTGAATCTATTCTAATTGAAACATTATCTGTTTTCTTTAGCGTTTGTTTCACTTGCAGCGTCAAATTTTTATCCCCCGATCTGTTTTTGCTATTATGGCCATCTCTTTAATATCTTATTCCCAATTTTGGTGATATGGATTAGTATGTTATTTTCGATACTTACAACATTGTACAAATGATTACAATGTATGTAGTGTATAAATCAAAAATGCTTCTTATTGCGATCTTTCATGGTAAAATAATTTTGATATAAAAAGGAATGTTTGTCACAAATGATTTAACACTCTCTTTATTAGATGTCATGCCTTCACATTTGATAATGGAAAACGGCCTGGATAATCTGCTTGTCCCCTCTTTACGTAAATCTATAGAGGAGAATTTAGGTAAAGAGACCCTAAATAAAATTGAAGAACGATTGATGGAGAGACATGGTCTTGGTTTAGTTCAAGCAATTAAAAATTTCAGTAAATTTGACAGTGTTTTGCGAGAATTTTTTGGTGCAGGTGCGGATGGTCTTGAACAAAAATTCTTACAAAAAATTGTTGAGGTTGAAAAATCGAAACAGTCTGATTCCAACTGGATTCATATAAAAGATCCTGAACTTTCAAAAATATTCTTAGAGTCATTTGCTGATCAAGACAAAAAAGCAGTACTTGGATCTGTAATGGACATGCCTTTGATTATTGCAAAAATTCTTGAGATTTGTAATATCCCACAAACATCTGGATATAGAAAAATAAACTATTTGATAGACCACGGATTACTTGTGGCAAATGGATTTGAATTGGCACATGACGGTAAAAAAGTCAGGAAATATGAAACGATTTTTGATAATGTGAAAGTTGATATTGTTAAAAATGATGTCACTGTAAAAGTTCAACTAAAGAATACTTTACTTGACGACAGTTCAATTTTACAAACAGTGCAAATTTACAGTTAAGCGATATTTTAAATATTTTATGTGGCATCTAAAGTGTTTTCTTGTGTTTGAATAGTGCATACATCACAACCAGGTATCCTGAATACCAAAACATGTTGACTGGATGCGTAAGATCATACCCTTCAAACAATTCTAAATTATAATACCAAATATCTCCCAAGTTGTTGAGTAGGATTCCTACGACCAAAATCAACCACGCTTTACCTATGACTCCTTGTCTGAAAATAGATGCACCTACAACTGCTACCGCTAATGTGAGTGTTGCAGAGTAAACAAATACGATTCCATAGTAGAAATCAAATTCAACAATGCTTGTCCCTTCAGTTATTGATAGTGCTGAATATCCTGACACTATAATTAACGGCATTAAAATTATCCACAGTTTTGATTTTTTACCCAAGTTTGGAGCAAAGAATTTGATATTTATGAAAAGATATGTCAATAATAGCGGATATAGTAAAAAGAAGAAGATATCTGCTATGGATGGATATGGCTCCATATCATAAACAAGATCATACAATGCATACGTAACTTCTGCAAAAAAGATGCTGAGATATCCTAACGACAATGCTAGGTATGCTTTTCCAAAAACCTTGGTTCCTTTGTATTTTTGAACTACGGTAAATCCAATAATTGCAAGTGAAAGTGGGACAAACATTGAAAATACTGAAACTGCTGCTTCTGCATCTTCTCCAGACATTAAATAATTAACGCTAATGTGAAATGAAATTACTAAAACTGCAATTCCAATAATTGCTTTGTAATCCAACGAACTTTCTATTTTTTCAGGAACTACTTCTGGGGTTTCTTTAGGATTTATTTTATTCTTATCCATGACTTAGTTTCTTTTGTTTTTATAAATTTGTATTGTTTGTCCAAAAACTATGTTTGGATGTGATCTAATTAATACAAATTAATACAAATTAATTGAATTATAGGATATTCGCTGGTTTGTAGCTACCTTGATTTTCCAATCTGCCTAATCTTTTGATTACAAATTTTGCAGTCTCTCTTACATCGATACTTGGATCTACCTCTGCATCTCTAATCAGATCCATTGCTTCAAAAGCACGCATTAGTCCTAATGATTCAATCGCCTCATGTTTTGTTAGGATACTTTTGTCATTTAGGGCTGACTCTACAAGCACTGAAATCTTACTTCTCATATTTCTACCTGCAATTTGATAACAAGCTTCATGTTTTACTACGCCATTGTCGTCGTTTTTTAGTACCCACTCCATCAAATCTGCTGCTTTGATGAACATTGGATCGTCTGAATTTTTATTTTCAGCCACTTCGCCAACTAACCATACTGCATCCCAACGTTTTGATTCGTCACTATCGTTTTTCAAAATACGCTCGCACATGAGTAGCCTGTCTTCTTCTGACAGGTCTCTTAATTTATTTTCATCATAGATTTCTATTGCCATTCCCATTTTTGGGAATTGCTACCTTTTAACGATTTCTAAAATTCTAGGCTCAATTTTTTATGATTTTATTATTTGTGTTAGTTCTTATGATTGCTATTTTGTTCTGCTAACAAAATTTTTGACATCGATTGTTTTGAGTGGCTTTGACGCGTCCCACAAAAATGAGCACAATGTGAAGATATTGTCCACCATTTCAGGTGAATTTGTGCACAATGAGAAATCCGAATCTGCATTTGAATTGTGAGATGATGCTGCAGAATCTGACATTATCATTTTTCTATTCTCTTGCACTACCATTCTTCCTTTGGATGGAAGTTTTCCTATTCGTGTTTCAGTTGCGTTGAATCTTTTAACAAATGCTGCCAGTTTTGGATCGTTCATATCCACAAGTAATCTGACGCTGCCACCATTTTTTTCACAGATGGTGATTTTTTCTGGGATTGTGCTGTGGTACATTCGTGACACATCGTCTAGTGTTGTTGCAATGTAAATGGTACCTGTGGAATTTTCAATTATGCTTGCAATATCTGCATAAATATTGTTGCGCCCTTGAACTACCCTGAATGTGGGGACATTGCTACCTTGGTTTGTTGTGATTTCATTGTTAATTTTGTTGATAATTGATTCTCCTGACTTTTTAATTTTGTTTATCTCGTCCTCTTTTCTACCCAGTGCAGTTTTTAATGCGTCATGAGGATCTGCTGCAACGCATAGTTTTGGACTGGATAACGTTGTCGAAATAATATTCCTGCTTACAAGTTTATCCACTGTTCTATACATTCGTGCTCTATCGATATCTAGCTCTTTTGCAAGTGCGCTTGCAGTGATAGGGCCGGTTCTAAGTAAATTGAGATATACTTTAGCTTCTAGATCATCTAGGTCTAGCACTTCTTCAAGTTCTGATGCAATGCCGCTGACATGTTCTTGCTGTGTTAACATTTTATTTTGTCATCCCCTTTAACCTAGGCTCATTTTGTATGATTGCATTTAGTACTTCCGTACAACTCCTCAGTCTTTCAAAATTTATCATTTCCATTTTTGGTACTTTCTCAAAGATAAATTATGACTAAAAGATGTGCTTGTACAGTATGTTACAAACAAACAAAAAACTGTCTTTTTTAATTGATACAATTTACCGTGTTACCATTTACCCCGTTATGAGTAATGTTATGCGCATGCTGCATAATTAATCCAAAAAAATGTCTCAATTGCTATCTACATTGGGAGGTTAAATGCGATCACTGCAACTATGATCATTGCAACAACATGTTTTGTGCCTGCAACATACGATCCGGCACCAATCTTTCCGGCAGCCAGCCCTCCAAACAATGCCTCGATAATTGCCATGTTGAATAATGCCGATTCCAGTTTATCTATGTCCATGCTTGCAAGTGAACCGAACAATCCGTCCGTGCCACTTCCTGATGCAAGCAATCCGTCTTGAACTTTTTCAATTTCTGTAAAAAAGCTGGTTGTCAGTAATACTGCAACTGCTAAAAATACGAAAAATGAAATGTAAATTGTATATGTGTATGGAGCTAATGCCGATTTTCTGCTTTTCTCAATATTTTGCATGTCCGATACGTGTTTTTGAATCATTTCTAGATTTTCTGATACGTCCCCGCCAATTTTCATTGCCATTTCCAGCAATACTGTGACCCTTCTTGCCACCCTGGTTCCCGTCCTTGCTGCAAAATTTTCAAACGCATCCTCAATCGGAGTCCCCCAACTGATGTTTGCTCTGAGGTTTTTTAATTCTGGAGTCAAAGCCCCCAGATTTCTCTCACCTGCCTGTTCTATTGCTTTGATCAAATTGGCGCCACTTTGGACTGAACTTAACAATGCAAGCAAGAATACCGGAAGATTTCTATCTATGTTGTCCCTTCTTTGAACTTCTTTTAGCTGATGGATTGTTAACGGAATAATCCCCACCATAATTCCAAATATCAACCCCACATCCCTGATTGTAGTGGAGTTTGAATATTCTGAAAAATAGAAGCTCATTGAGAGAACACTGATTGATGCGATTAACGAATATACAATTGTCCTTAGTATGTCGTTGTTTAATATTGATTCTGTAGGCTCTAATTTGCTGAACTTTTTTCTAGACTGTTTTGTGCTTTCTTTTCTTTTCACTACTTCCATGTTTTTTACCTCTTTGGCACCATTGTATCCATCATCACAAGCATCAGTACACCGCTGAGTGGGATTACTGCAAATGTCAGAATGTTCATTAATGTCAACAGGTCAAATCCTGCAAGACTTGGACTCATGATTCCCATGATGGATAACATGATAACTGCAAGTAACGGAAACACGATTAGTAAAATCGTATAAATTTCTGCAACACTGCCTAATGATTCGGTAGTTTTTTGCATTAGCATTTTCTTCTCCTCTAGCTGAACTTTCGCTGTCGCATTGAAATATTCTTTAAGATCTCCCCCTGACGACACTGTAACAATTGCTCCTTCCAGTAGTTCCGAATATGGCCCGGTTGGGGTTCTGTGAACTAAATCTTTGATCGCAGTGATCAAATCCATTCCTAAAATGTCGATATTTCTTACGATGAACCTTGCATCCTTTACGATGTCTTCCTCGGTATCTTCTTTTGCTATTGCTTTGAAAATCCCTTCCAGTGTCAGGCCGCTTGTTGCCAGAGTCGACATGTACCCAATGAAATGGGGTATCTCTTCAACAAGTTTCGCTGATCTGTTTTTCACTTTAATTGCTGGGATCATTTGCAATATTCCAAACGTCATCCCAAAAAGCATCAATCCGCTTAGGAGTGGGAGAATCATTCCAATGCTTGCTGGCTGAATGTTGATAAACTGAGATGCGATAACCCCCATAACAATACCGCATACCCCTGCAACCATGCTGAAAAATACCATGCTTGAAACATATACCTCAAATGGGATTGGCATCATTGCCTGTTTGATTGATTTATCCAATGAGGTCAGTTTTGGATGTAGGAATTTTACATGATCATTTAACAGTTTATAGCTATAGATATGCAGTTGACCAACTGATTCTTCTTGCACTTTCTTTTTTTGTTTACTTCCAACTAATTTCAAATCTGCACTTCCAATCTTTTTCTTTCATAGTATCTTTCTGGATCTGCATAATAGTCCATTACATTTGCAGACACTTCTTTATGATCACGGATGTCATTTTTTACCATCCATTCCAGTGCCAGTCTTCTTTTTGTCAACTCGTAGTTGATCTTTTCTTCACTATCCCCATCCCGCTCTTTGAGTTTTCTAAAAATCACACTGTCTCCCATATATTCATGAGCGTCTGTTTTGGGGTTCCATTTGAAAATATCGTGTGTTTTGATGTTTCCTGTTTTTTCATCAATCCCGTCAATTTCTGAAACCTGGATGATTCTTCTTAGCGATTTATCTCCCACTCTGATTTTTAATTGAAGAGTGATCAAATCCAAACTGTTTGCGATTAATGCCTTTGGCACATCCATTGGAGATGATGTCAATCTTGTCAATGTCGCATCAATAGAATCTGCGTGAATTGATGAGAATCCTCCGTGGCCTGTAGCCATTGCTTGAAATAAAGTATATGCTTCCCTTCCTCTAGTTTCGCCAACGATTATGATGTCTGGTCTTTGTCTAAGGGCAGCTCTTAGAAGATCAAATTGGTTAATTTCTCCTACCTGCGTGTCTGTAAAATTCTGTCTTGATACTGCCGGAATCCAGTTTTCATGAGGCAAATTCAGTTCCTGTGTGTCCTCGATGCTGACTACCTTTTCCCCTGGTCGGATGAATGTAGCTAATGCGTTGAGTGCGGTAGTTTTGCCGCTGGCCGTTCCTCCCGCAACAAGCATGGTCGACTTTTTTTCTGCCAAATACCACATGTATGCAGCAATGTCCACTGACATCGTTCCAAATTTTATCAGATCAATGACTGTGATTGGGTCTGCTCTGAATCTTCTGATTGTAAACGTGCTTCCCCGTTTTGTAATTTCGTGACCTAATGTCAAATTGATTCTGCTCCCGTTTGGTAATGATGCATCGATAATTGGATCCGCCATCGAAACGTGCTTTCCGCAAACATATGCCATCTTTCTTGAAAAATTGTTTAATTCTACATCTGTTTCATATATGATATTAGTTGGCATTGATTCGTGTTCTCTGTGCCAAATGTATATTGGAATATTTGTTCCGTCACAACTGATCTCTTCTATCATGTGATCACGCATCAATGGCTCTATCTTTCCAAGATATACGAAATCCCTTACTGCAAAATAATTGATTTTTGCAATATTTCTTGGCGGGATTTTTAACCTGTATTTTTTGTTCATGGATGATATTTTCTTCTTTAGTCTTCTCTCCGCATCTTTTTTTGATTTTATATCGTGCAATGAAACTGTAAGTTCTGTCATCAAAAGTTTTTTGATTATTTCAAAAGCCTTTTGGTCTCTTTCTGAAAGGACTGGCTCGATTACTTGGTATCTTAACCCTCCTTTGGCAGTAGGATCTTTGATTATCCCTGCGTGAATCTCGTTGTTATCCCAATCAAGCTTGGACAATGTCATGTATTTTGGAATTTTAAAATCCTCTTCTAATTCCTCTGTGACTGTTTTAATGTGATTTTTTTTGGGTTTAAAATCAAATTTGTTTGCGGGTTGAAATTTTTGCAATGATGACAAAGTATCTTTAAAAATATTAAATTTCAATTTCAGTATCTATGCGTAACCTATGTGTTTTAACGCATGTTCGTTCATTTGAACAACATTTTCTTTTTACTCTTGACATGGTATAGAATATCATCATGGCAAAGGATACGTTCACATCATATGAGGCAATAGATTGATGTTTAGAAAAAAATCCGCCCCGAATGATGCCTCATTGGATGTAAAATCTGAGCATAGATTATCTGGTTTCAGCAACATCTCGTCAATTTTTAAGGGAAATTCAGGCGATCAAATAGTTGAATCTCAGCCTCTAATTGTTGAAGAGCCTGTTTTGTCCTTGGAGTCTGGCTTTGTCAATGCTTCTGCCAGTAAGGCGGTGAAATTAATTCAGGAAGTTCAAAAACTGGATGATAGGACAATCAAACCCTTCGTAGATTATAATGAAGGCTTGCTGTTCTACCCAATATTATCAAAAATAGGGGAAATGCAAGATAATATTGCATGTCTTGACGATCTTGTTTCCGATGGAATTTTGGAGAAAAAAGTATATGAAAAATTAATCGTTTGTCCCGTACATCCTGAAACTTTTTCATCCAGCATGCGTTTGTACTGTCCAAAATGCCACTCAATGGGTGTCGAAAAACTTAATCTTTTTGAACACAAGAAATGCGGTTATATTACTGAAAGTACTAATTTTGATTTCTCAGATCATGAAAATTCCAACTGTCCTTCGTGCAAACAACCGATTAAAAATTTTGAAAAAGAAGTACGTGTACCTGCAATGTGGTACCAATGTGACGAGTGCAATGAGAAATTTGACAATGCTGTGATTAAACTTCATTGCAGAAAACACGAGCATGATTTTGACACTAATTCTGGACAATTCATTACTACATTTAGCTACAAGCTAAAAAATTCCGAAATGTCGATTAATTCAGATACAAATCAAATCAAGGATGAGCTGTTGAAATTGTTGCAAGGATTTAATTTTGATGGCAAACTCAACGTCTCGATTAAGGGAAAAAGTGGAAATGTTCATGAAATTCCAATATATGCAAAAAGCAAGATTACTGGGGAATCAATTTTGATTTTTATTCGCAATCAGCCTACTGGCGTTGATCAGTCTGACATGAACTCTATACTGGTTCCAAAACTGGACATTGATCCAACCAATACCTTGCTTGTCACTGTATCGGGTGTTAATGATGGAATGGAAAGTCTTGCCCGACATTATGGGATTCATTTAATTTCCGAACCTGATTTTTCTCAAATTCTGTCCCGCGTTGAAGATTTTGTATCTGAGTGGTATTCAAAGAACGGTGGCAAAAAGTGAGATGTGGCTTCTCAAGATTGCCTGTAAAAAACAGACGTGCTGTAAGCCAAATAATGGGCAGTATTGTAATTTTAGGAATTGTCAGTTCGGTTGGCTCTGTGATTTTATTTAACGGGATGAACAGCATCAGTGCATTTACTTATGATTTATCCTTCCACGAGAAATCAAAAAACCAAATTCATCGAGAGGACATCATATTTGAGCATGTCAGATTTGAGCCTAACACTGACAATATGACCATAGACCTGGCAAATATTGGGACCGTTGAATCTGTAATCACAAATGTAACCATTCTGAAAATTGACACTCAGGAAATCATCGCAAATTGGGTTGATGTGGATGAAACCATCCAGGTTAAAGACCATCAAAAAATCACTTTGGATCTTCTTGACGATTCTGAAATAATTCTTACTGCCGGAACTCAAATGTGGAATGATCCGTATTATGTTGACTCTGAATACAAAATATCTCTGACTACTGCTCGAGGCAATTTCATCACCACTGTGGCAAGCCCCTTCAACACCTAGAACAGGAATGAACTCTAAAATGGAACCCGTGAAAATCTCTCAAAACAAAAAAAATTTCAGATTGAAGAACAGACGTGGAGTTGCAGATATTATCAGCACTATGTTGCTAATGGCAGTGACTGTGACTGGTGCTAGCACATTGACTTATTTTGTAAATGACGCATTTGTAACTGGAAATCTTGGCACTGTATCCACATTGGACTCGTCATCTTTGAATCTTTTACTTTTGGCATACGATACACGGGACTCGTCATCCCTTTTGAAATTACCTGGTATTGATAACGAACATGTGGTAAATTCATTTCTATGCGGTTCTACATGCAGCGTTACTACAAATTCAATTCCTGAAAACGGGGGGACTGAATTCATTGTACTGCAAATTCAAAACAACGGTCTTAATTCAATATTTCTTGAAAAAGTTGGGATAAACAACGTAATTCATTCTTGGGATTCCTCGACATCTGGCATCCAATTGGACGCATCCGTAAGTTCTCCGCTCAGTGGAAAATATCCTGCAGACGGGATGTTTTCTACGATGCCTGTTGGCTCATCCCCAGTTGTTCAAAACAACAGTATTGAAATTGAAAACGGTCAATCAGTAAACATTCTAGTTAAACTAGGGCCCGGTGATTCGGATATTAACCTGAACAAAGGAATCCATGTTTCATTTAATATTGGCAAACTACACCTTGTAGAGTTCTTAATCGATAGTGGTGACGCGCGATAACCCTTAAAAAAACACCTTTTATGCCTAAAAATAGGCGTGGTTTATCCTCCGTTGTGGGCGCACTATTTTTCACTGTGTTGATGATAGCTGGTTTTTCTGTTTTGAGTTTGGCGTTGGATGCACAGACTGACATTGTTACCACTCAGAGAATTATATCTGATGTCGAAATTAAAAAACAACAGGAGGAGTTTGGAGTTTTAGTTTCTACTGATGGCAATAACATCCTAAATGTCAGTGTCAAAAATGATGGCCAAAACCCTGTTGAAATTTCCAGCATTTGGATTACAAACAAAACACTGCCTGATCAGCCTGCAACACGATACGATGTGAACTATGATGACGCATTCATCCCGTCTGGATTCTCATCCAATGTTGTATTGTCCCAAGGACTTCAGATCACTCCTGATACATATGATCTCAAAGTAATTTCCTCATACGGGACAATGCAGATTATTGAATTTGATAATTACGGCGGTGGGGTTTCTAACCTGCGTGCGGAGTTGATTACTGATCCCCCTGATATAATTATCGGTCAAAATGTAACTGTGGCCATGATGGTGACAAATACCTCTGACAAACCAATTACCGGTGTTCATCCCGGACCTCTTGATTTTGTCCCGACTGGCACTGGTTCTGTATTGGCCTCTTCATCTCACACCCCGCCATCTGTAAATTTGAATCCTGGAGCGTCTGTTATGTTCAAGTGGGATTATCAGGTAACTGGAGGCAGCGGTGATCAATTGACTTTTTCATCTTATGCAACTGACGATGTAATTAACAGCAACTCTGTTTCTGACGCCAGTGTCTTAAGACTCCCAACCGACGGTGGAAACAGCCAAAATGATCCTGATATAATTAACGAAGAATTGCTGGCACGTCCAAAGTTATTTTTAACCATTCCGTCTTCGCAGGGTGACTCTGATGACAAGGCACTGTGGGGAATTAACGTGGCAAACCCTGTAAATGCCCCTATGGAAGTAAGCAAATTGTCTTTAACTGCTTTTTCTCCAGGTGCAAACAATAATGACAAAATATTTGCGTCTGCTTGCTTGCCTGAAAATATTTTTCCAACTGGGGTGAGTGACTGGTCTTGCCCCTCGGAAAACATCATAATGTGGCAAGATTATGCCAATCCCATCACAATTCCTGCAAATTCAACACAGTCTTTTCTAGTCAAAGTGAAACCTGGAACAATAGCTGGCCAAAATATTTTGGAATCTATCGTAGTTCAGGCATCTGTGTTTACAAGTGTTGGATCCTTTGGCAAATCTGGATACCAAAGTACGATGTATGATGGCACTGAATCTGTTGGAAATGTCTACCTTTCAAGTGTTGTTGATTCCAGAAATAATGCAAATATTCAATCTACACGTGTTGGTATCGCTCCTGACAGTGTGGAGACATTTAACATAGTGTTTGCTGATTTGGATACAGTTGACACCACTTTTGTAAACTCTGGCGCAAAACTAATCATTAACATTCCAAAGGGATGGACAGATGTGACAATTTTGGGTGGGACTTCCGGGTTTGGTTCCACAACCGTTACTGAGTTTGGTGACGGTTCAACACAGATTGTTGGAGTTACAAGCTCTGATTTGGGAAGTGCTACAAATGTGGCAGACACTGTCCAATTCAGTGCAAGGGCCCCAAATGTAACAAATGATCAAATGTATGTCATGTATGTGCTTGCTCAGGGCCAAACTGCCCACGCATTTTCAATTGGGCCTTTGTCTGAAATTGTTTTACAGGTAGACGGCTCTTAATTTTTGTTCATTTTACAAAACATACGTACAAAATAGTCAATTGTAGTCCGTTTTGAACAAAGATCTCTTTAACATCTTTTTTATTTCTAAGAAATTCATAATGACAAAACTACAGTCAAAAATGACTTCAAGAAGAGCAGTTGCCCCAGTTATCGCAACACTTCTTTTGGTAGCAATAGCAGTAGTTGGTGGAAGTATCGTCTTTGTGTTCTCACAAGGATTCTTTAGTTCTGCACAAATCAGTGGCTCACCAAACATTGAATCTATAAAATTCACTGGATATGATGCCACCGATGGTGTTACTCTGTTAAATCATGATGGTACAGTATTTGCATCAGCAAATATATCCGGTAACGGTCTTGTACTAGGTGAAGAAATAGCAGTATATCTACAAAGTAACAGTGTAGGCAAGTCTTCACTAGCTGAAGTGCGATTTGGTGGTACAGTATACAATTACACTGCCTCTCCTGCAACGCCAGGAAATGGTGACTACCAAGTTGTTACAAGAGGAGGAGCAACACCTACAATATTGTCAGCCTCATCTGCAGAAGTTCAACCAGGCCAACAAGTGACCGTCATTCTAACTCTAGATGAAAATATCAAATCTGGACGAGACGCACAGTTCAAAATAACAACTGCAAACGGTGCTGTCTATGTTGGAACCATAATTGCTGGTCAACAAAGTGGATAACCCCACCCTTTTTTCTTTTTTTATGAAAAAAAAACGGAGTAAAAAATAAAAAATGGAGAAAAAAATGAACACAAAAAACCCCATGATCTTCTTACTTGCTTTATCTCTCATATGTGGGGGAAATTTACATTCTGCCTCTGCACAAAATTTAGAAGCATTATCTGACTATTCTATCAAACTAGCAATTTCCCCATCTCATTTGGAAAGTGGTATTGCAGAACATCATGTTGGATACCTTTTTGTTCTAAGCAAACACGGTGTGCCAATCACCTCATCGTATGATGTGCCCATAAGTCTGAATTCAGATGATCCATCCATTGCATCTGTTCCAAACAAAATCATTTTAAAGGCAAATGAGGAATTTGTTTCATTTCCTGTAACGACAAGTGACAAATCCGGCTCAACCACCATCACTGCCAACCTTGATGGAAAAATCACATTTCAAAAAATTGATGTGGGGACTGATGAAACTTATCTTCCTGATGATCTAGTACTTGAATTGAATCTTCCTACAAATAAAATGCATGTCAATTCCGAAATGCCGTTTTCAGTTTTTTTCAAAACTAGCGATGGAGTGATAGTTAGGGCGCCTAATGATATAAAAATAATCTTGGAATATGATGAACTTTTAGCGTCGTCTGATTCTGGAACTTTAACAATATCTAAAGGCAGTTACTATACGTGGGGAATACTGCACAGTCATGACAAGGTGGGAAATACTTTCTTACGTGCAATTCATGAAGAATCTGGCCTAGATGTTGCACAAAGTATTCAAATTTCATCCACACTTCCCACTGCACTAAAACTATCCATATTTCCAAAATTAATCCCTGCAGAAATTGATAGATCTTTAGATATTTTTGTAAGTGTAGTTGATTCTGATGGCAATCCTACAAAAACACCCCGTGATATCCCGCTAGACTTTTTCTCAAGCGAGCAATACCCGATTGGTGAAAATTTAGATAAAATTAGCAAATCTGTGGAAAAACCCATGATTAAAAAAGACCAATTTGGATATTTACTTCAACAAAAATACAGTTTACAAAATTTACTTGAAAATGACATTTTAATTGGAGTAAGTTCAGACGGATTTGGCACCGCCACTGATACATTTCGAACAATAGGCGAATCTATAGAACTTGATCAAAGACAACGTACAACTGATTTTCATTACGATGATAAGGATTATGATTCGACAGTAAATGTAATGGGTCTTGATAAAATTCCCAGCAATGCTACGGCATTTTTTACATATCAATTATCCGTGATCGAGGAGGATGATGATGATGGTGGATTTAGACCTGATGGCACTGAAATTGATATACATCCTGAATGCTTTCAAGCGTCTGACGATGAACAATCCGATGATG
>JAQBHN010000075.1:0-2522 GCA_032127635.1 Nitrososphaerota archaeon | reverse complement strand
TCAAGTGCCTTGAATCATTATTATGATAAAGACATGATCCAAAAATGACTCGAACCAGCACCAGACCAATACCTTCTGGCAAAATGGCAGCATCTCATGTTCTAATTTATGGATTAGTTGTAAGTTGTATCTCTGTAATTTACGGATTTTTTGCATTAAATCCTGTTTCTGCATTTTTTATTGCATTAGGAATATTCTCTTACGTGATTATTTACACAGTGTGGCTTAAACGAATACACACATCAAACATTGTAATTGGTGGTATTGCTGGAAGCGCCGCAGCTTGGGCAGGTTGGTCTGCTGCAACTGGTAGTATGGATATCTTGGGATTCCTTGTTGGGTTTTTGGTATTTGTATGGACTCCATCACACTTTTGGTGCCTTGCAATGAAGATTAAAGATGAATATGCACAAGCAAACATCCCAATGCTACCCGTAGTAATTGGAATGCAAAGAACATCAAAGTACATTTTAGGAAATACTTTGATTTTACTTCCATACTCTATGCTACTCACTGCATTTGGTATGGGAATTGTATACACTGTAATCGCTGCAGCCTCTGGCGGTTTGATGTTAGCCTACCATTACAAACTCACAAAGACTCCAACCTCTGAATTTGCATGGAAAGCGTACAAAGTAACCGCCCCATATCTCACAATAATTTTTGTTGCAGTTGCATTAGATGCAGCTTTTCATTACCCACTATTTTAGAAATTAATTATTTTTCAAAACCAGGAAAACTTGCTTCATAATCTTTTTCCATCATTTCCTGATTTTGCTCATCTACTGTGTCTATCTCTTCTTTAATTACAACCACTTCTATTCTACGTGCATCTTTTGTAATCCATGCAACTTTGATTAATCCTAAAATTTCTAAATCAAGTAATATTTTATTGAATTTATCTTCAGGAATGATCATGTCATCTTTTGTTATAGATTTGTACAACTCTACATCTGTAAGAGAATTGGCCTCATTGATTTTTTCAAATATTCTGTTTCTTAGTGGTATTGCCATATTTATCCGTAAAATGATTTATCTCCTACTTTAGGTACGACATTAGATATACTTTCTCTTACTGTCTTGTACCACTGATCCACCTCTTTAGTAATTGATGGTTTTATCTGCTTCATACCTTTTGCAAAGTCCGAGTTTGTAATTTTTGCATTATTGTTTCTCATTGCTTGAACTGCAGATTCTCTACAAAGTGCTGCCAAATCAGCTCCTGTGTAATTTTGAGTAGCAACTGCAATCTCTTCTAATTTGACATCACTTGCAAGTGGCATCTTCTTTGTCAAAATTTTGATAATATCTAATCTACCTTTGTCATCTGGTGGTGGGACATAGAGTACAATATCTAATCTTCCTGTTCGAAGTAATGAACTATCTAAAACATCTGGTCTATTTGTAATTCCAATTACAACTACTCGTGATGATGTACCCTCTTCAATCTCAGTTAAAATTTGACTGAGAACAGTTTCACTCACTCCACCTTCTCCTGTTTTGATTCGTGCAAGTGAATCTAATTCATCAAAAATTATTACACATGGCGATGACGTTTTTGCCTTTCTGAAAATTTCTCTTATTGCTTTTTCTGATTCACCCATCCACTTTGAAAGAATTTCAGGACCTTTAACCAAAATCATGTTGGCTCCAGTCTCAGTAGCTAACGCTCTTGCAAGCAACGTCTTACCACAACCTGGTGGTCCGTAAATTAATGCGCCTTTTGGTGGCTTTATTCCCATCTTGGTAAATTTAGTTGGCTCCTTCATAGCCACAATTAGATTATCTGTTAATGATTTTTTGACATCATCTAATCCACCAACATCATGCCACCATACCTTTGGTCTTTCAACATAAAACTCTCTCATTGTTGTAGGTATTACATCGTGCATCGCATCGTAAAAGTCAATTAATTTTATTTGCATTGATTGCAATACCTCCGATGAAATTTTTTCAGTCTCCAAATCAATTTCTGGTAAATAACGTCGAATTGATTTTAGTGCAGCTTCTCTGCAAAGTGATTTAATATCTGCCCCAGTATACCCATGCAATTCTGATGATAAATCTTTAAGATCTACATCATCTGCAACTGGCATTCCTCTTGTGTGAATTATGAGAATTTCTAATCTACCATCTTCATTTGGAACCGATATCTCAAACTCTCTATCAAATCTTCCCGGTCTTCTAAGTGCAGGATCAATACTTTCTGGTCTGTTGGTTGCCCCGATGACAATTACGTTTCCTCTATCATTTAGACCATCCATAAGGGCCAACAATTGAGCTACAACTCTTTTTTCCACATCACCATAAGCTTCTTCTCTTTTTGGAGCAATAGCATCAATCTCATCGATGAAGATTATGCTAGGAGAATTATCTTTAGCTTCTTTGAAGATCTCTCTTATCTTTGCTTCTGTCTCTCCATAGTATTTGTTCATAATTTCTGGACCGTTAATTAAAAACATGTTTGCATCAGATTCACTTGCAAGAACTTTGGCAATCAACGTCTTACCACAACCAGGTGG
>JAQBHN010000074.1:0-29021 GCA_032127635.1 Nitrososphaerota archaeon | reverse complement strand
ACATTTATGCCAAAACCAATTTTTGGTGATAATGCGTCTGCTATGCATACTCATCAAAGCTTATGGAATAAAAATACGAACGTAATGTATGATAAAGATGATGATTTGGCACAGTTGAGTCAAACTGGAAGATATTATGTTGGAGGAATTCTAAGTCACGCTGCGGCATTATGTGCAATTTCAAATCCTACCACAAATTCTTACAAACGCCTTGTTCCTGGATTTGAGGCGCCAGTCAATGTTTGTTGGGGATTAGCCAATCGTTCTACTGCTGTCAGAATTCCAATGTATAACAGGAATCAGGAAAAAAGTAAAAGAATTGAATACCGTGTACCTGATCCAACTGCCAACATCTATCTCTTGGAGGCTGGACTGTTGTTAGCAGGATTGGACGGGATAAAAAATAAGATTGATCCGGGTGATCCTATTGAAGAAAACGTATACAAGCTTTCCCCAGAGAAGAAAAGAGAATACAACATTGGTGCCTTGCCTATATCGTTAAAAGGCGCGCTTGATTCTTTGGCAAGCGATTCCAAATTTTTGGAAGATGTTTTCACAAAAGATTTCATTGAGCAGTATTCTGAATTAAAATACAGGGAATACTCTGCATTTGCACAAACTCCTACAGCTTGGGAAGTCTCGATGTATGCAGATGCATAATTTGTACGAACGCCAATTATTTTACGAAAACCGATAGAACCTTTTTAAAATCAAATTTTGTTTTCTAGGTATGAGGTTAAATCTGTTAATTTTGTTCATGTTAATCATTCCAAGTTTGGCTGGAATTGCATATGCTCATACAATTGATTCTGTGGGTGAATATAGAGTGGAGATTGGCTGGATGAGCGAGCCCGTTGTTTCAGGGGAGACTAACGCTATTGAGTTCTATGTTAGTCCTTTAGAACCTGGGATGGAACTTGAAGATCAGGTTTTTGAAAATGGAGTTGTGGGTTTGAAAAATACAGTAAAGATAAAACTGATTTTCAAGGATGAAAGCATCACGCTTCCCTTATCGCCTGATCATGATATTCCGGGAAAATACTATGCATTTGTCAATCCAACTGTCTCAGGATTTTACCAAGCAAATATTCTGGGGACAATTGTCGATACTCCGATAAGTCTATCGATGCATCCGCCAAAAGTTGCTGAACGATCATACATTGAATTTCCCGAACCATCTGACATTACAATGACGCAAATGATTGATGGGCACACCGCATTAATTGAAGATCTGAATAATCTTAAGGAGTCTGTAGATGTTCTGGAAGAAACACAATCAAACAATGTAGGATATGCTGGCGTTGGAGTTGGAATTGTTGGAACCATTATTGCAGTAATTGCACTTGTAAAATCCAAGAACTAATTGGAATTTGATACCTCGTTATTTTTTTTAAAAGAATATTTCAATAATATTGGACCAATGAATATGGTGCCTAAAATTATAAAAGTCAAAGTTGAATAGACATTGTTATCAATAATTCCACTAGTGATTCCTACACCTGCAGTGATAAATGCTACCTCGCTTCTTGCAATCATGCCAAAACCAACTTTGAACCCATCCTTTTTGCTTTTTAGTAGAATTGATGCTGGTACCCCAGAACCAAAAACCTTTGTTGAAACCGCTATCAATAATAACACAATAAAAAGTAGAGGGCTGATATTCCAAATATTGTTAAGATCAACATGTGCGCCAATTACCGCAAAAAACAATGGAGCTGCAACATACTTTAGAGTCTCAACATATTCTCGCACATGTTTGCTGATGTGAGAGCTGGCAAATCCCATTCCTGCAGCAAATGCTCCTACTATTGGGCTTAATCCAAGTAACTGGGCTATGGATGCAAATCCAAATGCTGAACCAATGACTGTAACATCCATGATGGATCTTGTACCCTTGTGTCCCAACAATGTTAGTAACTTTGGTAGAAAAAACACTGCTCCTACAACTAGGAGAATCCAAAACACCAAAGCTTTTGTTGTGGAAAATATTATTGAACTAAAATCAAACGAAGAATTAGAAAGTACCAATGCAATAACGGTAGATAACACTGCAAGACCAAGAACATCATCCAAAATTGCTATATTTACCATCAGCTTTGCTTCTTTGTTTTTACTTTTTCCCAATTCCTCCAATATTGTTGTGGATATTGCAATACTTGTTGCACCAAAGGTTGTAGCGATTATTGCTGCAACAGTCCAATCAAGACCAAATAATATACACACATAGTATGCAACTGATACTGACAGAAGAAATTCTACACCGCTAATTATTCCTGCTCTTAAACCCACCTTCTTTAGATCTTTAAATGTAAAGTGTAATCCAGCTGAAAATAGAATAACGATTGCTGCCATTTGTGAAAATGTAGTAAGTAAGCCTTCTAGTTTAATCAACGGTTCGTCAAACAATATCATTTGGCCTCCAATTGCATACGGCCCTAAAATAATTCCAGTTACAACATAACCTATAATTTCTGGAAAACCAAATCTGGAACACAACATTCCGAGTATTCTTCCCACTCCAACTAAAAGCAAAACTGCAATTACTGCTTGGATTAACTCCTGTTCAATATTCACTAATTTACAATCCTAATTTCAATTATTAAAACTAATTTTAAGAATCAAATTTGAATGCATTATCGGGATTTAGGCTTGTAATTTTTTGAAATCTTGTAGAAAACTGCACCAATTCCTATTATTGCAATACCTACAAGTATGACTTCAATTTCAAATTGGAATGCCATGTACACCGAAATTCCTACTCCAAACAATGGAAGAACTGGGAATTTTCCAATATTGATGGGAACCTTGAATTTCCGTTCAATATCAGGTTCTGTATAACGTAAAACAATCAC
Organism: Nitrososphaerota archaeon; assembly: GCA_032127635.1. Classification (GTDB taxonomy): domain Archaea; phylum Thermoproteota; class Nitrososphaeria; order Nitrososphaerales; family Nitrosopumilaceae; genus Nitrosopumilus. The sequence goes on along the minus strand of JAQBHN010000074.1, from coordinate 26,169 downwards.
AGACAAATTTACAGCAGCAAACGTAATTACAATTGCAAAAACTGTGATGTTTGCAACAATAACAATATCGCCAATCAGTGTAAAAGCAATCGATGTAATTAGAATCACAATCACAGCCATCCAGGGTGTTTTTGTTTTAAAATGAACTTTCTCTAGAATGGATGGGAATACTTTTTCTTTTGCCATACCATAAAAAATTCTTGAACCCGCAATGAGTGTAATCAAAACCGTATTGGTGATGGCAAAAAGTGCAATAGCCGAGAGCAGAATGTGTGCCTCTGATCCTAAGCCTCTTTCTGCTACTAGTGCAATTGGAGCAGCTGAAGTTGCAAGTTCCTCCCAATTTACAACTCTGACTACGGCCAGAGAAACTAGAATGTATAGGATTCCTGATATTACAACTGAAAGAATTATTGCTCTGGGAAGCGTTCTTTTGGGTTTTTTTACCTCCTCTGCTATGTTTGCCATATCCTCAAATCCGATAAAAGCAAAAAATATCAGAACAAATGCGATTATGATTCCTGAAAAACCGGTCGGACTTTCAGTATAATTCACGGGCTCAGGATTAGCAAAAGTAAAACCTATCACGATTATCAGAATCAATCCGGAGGCTTCAATGATTGTAAAAATGGTATTTGTCCATGCTGATTCTTTAATTCCAATAAAATTTACTATCGAAAGAATTACCAGCAAACCAATCGCTGAAACGATTATTGGAATGTTTACAAATTCAGCAAAATATCCGCCAAATCCCAATGCAACTGTTGCGGCAGTAATTATAGACGTAATGGCAGTTAGCCAACCTATTAGGAAAGCAAAAAAATTATTTTTAAATGCATTTTTTATGAAAACATATTCAGCTGCCGCTTTGGGAAATATTGATGATAATTCAGCATAACTAAATCCTGCAAACAATGCAACAATAGAGCCCATTACAAATGCAATCCAAACAGAATCTCCGGCAAAGCCTGCAGCCTCTCCAATTAGTACATAGATCCCGGCCCCAAGAATTAATCCAGTCCCATACATTGTAAGTTGGAAAAGACCCATGTGGCGCTTTAATTCAGACATATGTCACAATCCTAAGAAACTGGAAAATTTAACTCATATCCCACAACACGTGCTACACCTGCAACTATCGCAAAAGTCGTTACTGCACCATCTATAGAACCATAAATAAAGTCACCAAAATGCCGTTTCATAACATTGTGATTATTTTCTATTCATTGTTTTGATGTGTTTAGAAATATTATTTTGCCATGGCCTTTGTGATATCGGTTTTACTAATTATTCCTGCAATGGACTTATTCCCATCTAATACTACCAAACCGCTGACATTATTCTCTAAAATTAATTTACAGGCATCAGACAGGCTTTGATTGAATTTGATAGTGATTAATCCTTCGGTCATGACATCTCTGGCCAATGAAATATTTCCAAACCCGTCCTTTGAAAGAAATCCCCTTCTAATTTGATCTGAAATTGTAAATTCCGAATCATCTTCCTCATCACTCCCCAATTCCATAGAAATTCTGAATAGATCTCTAAATGATATTATTCCCACTGGCTCTTCATTCTGATTTTTCACAATCAGCCTGGAGATCTTTTTTTCCAACATCTTTCTTACAACCTTATACAATGGTGCAGCAGTATGTGTAAACTCATATTCATGAGTCATAAAGTCCACCACCTTCTTTTCACCGGTGATATTTTCTGCATAATATCTTACAAGATCACTTTTTGTAAAAATTGATTTCACTTCTTCGTTTTCACCAATAGCCAATGAACTCATGCCCTTTTCAATCATAATTTTTGCCGATTTTTCAGGAGTGATTTCTTGATTTACAAATTCAATCGGTTTCATGATTTTAGTAATTAGAATATTATCCAGGCTTTGATTTGTAGTCTCAGAAAACAAAAATAATCCGATATCTTTTTCAGTTATTATTCCAACATGTTTTCCATGATCCGAAACAACTAATCTGCTAACCTTTGTGTCTAATAGAGACCTAATTGCATCCGAAATCGTAGAATTTTTCATTATGGTAATTGGCTTTTTTGAAATATCTATAACTGACAATTCTTAACCCAACAAATTTTTTCTATAAAAGGGGATGATACAATTTCCAAGATTGGTTATAATTTAATTTTCAACTTTGATAATTGATGCTCTTCTTATATTCTAAAAATTATAATTCTAAACATGGCCAAGTTTAAAAAAATTCTAGTACCACTTGATGGATCTGCAAATTCTATTAGAGGATTAGATAGGGCCATTGAAATTGCAAGAGGCGGAGATGCTGAAATTACGGGATTTTACGTGTTTCATTTGCCTGTAGCTGCAGGAATAAAGTATACACAAAAAATGAGAGATGAGGCACAAAGCAAGGCTGTCAAAGCTATTGGTCCTGCAATGAATAGAACTCAAAAGGCTGGTGCCACGTTCAAATACAAAACTGGCGGCGGACATACTGGCTCTGAAATCGTCAAATTTGCAGAAAAGGGAAAATTTGACATGATTGTTGTCGGTGCACGAGGTTTGGGTGGCGTAAAAGAAGCATTTCTTGGCAGTACATCAAACTATGTCATGCACAAAACAAAAGTTCCAGTATTGGTAGTAAAATAGTGCAAGTATCCCTTTTTTCATATCCTTGATATTCTATGTAATAACCTACAAGTATAGGAATTTGAAAAAATATCATTGGTGTGGAACATGGTAGAAAGTAACTATGATATTTTAGGAATTGTAGAAGGTTCAACTGAAAAAGAAATTAGAGATGCATTTAGACGATTAGCACTACAATTTCATTCAGATCGTGGGGGAGAAAATGAACAATTTATCAAAATTAAACAATCATACGATGATCTAAAAATTGGCAAGAAATATCCGGAAACAGATTATGAAAAATTAACAAATTCTAAAGTTTATTCGGGCGATTCTGAGGCTGATGTTAGAAGAAAAAATCAGATTCTGGGTCAAGAATTATTCCAAGAAATGAAATCTGCCGAAGAATGGGCTTCAGCATTAAACGGAACAAACTCCACTGGATCACGATTGTTTGGATCAAAAACTCTTGGTGAAATTGAATTGGAAAGAAAAGCAAATGGATCTTTGTCAATAAAGGGAAATTTTATGGCAGGAAGTTTAACCTATGATGGTTCCATAGTTATGCAGGGCAGTATTTCTAGTCCATCATGGACCAAAGAATATCAGACAAATATTCATCTGACACACGGGGATTTCAAATTCATCAATCCATTAGAAAATAAGTACAAAATTGATAATGGTGCTAAAATTATCGTTGATAACGGTAACGTGGTTGTTGGAAATGTTTACGGTAGAAAATTTCGAGTTGAAGATTCTGTACGTGTGGGGGTTTTCAAAATTCAAGAGCACAGAACCCACATTTCAGCTCTAAACGGAAAAATTATTGCAGAAAATCTTGCAAATACTGTATTACTTGAGGCAGATTCAATTATTGTTCTGAATATAGAGGACGATGTGATATTATCTGCAAGAGAAATTTTGTTTTATGGTGGAAAATTTACTTTTGATTCAGTTATTGAATTAAAACAAGGTGGGTCAATACGATTCTTTGAGAATTTTTCTATTCAGGGCCTAAGTGGTGATGCGATAATCAAACTTGAAAACGGAAAAAAAATACGATTGTTTGATCTCAAAACCAAAAAAATAAAAGATTTAGCTGATGAGTTTGTACCTGACAAAGAGAATTACAACAAAGATGATACCATGGTTGGCCATGGATTTACAATTACATATGAAATGCTAGACAATCTCTCACTGAAACCTTCCAAAAAGCAAAATCAAGGTTGGGCCTCAAAATTTGGATTTTTCAAAAAATAATCATGTTTGAAACTCATTTTTATGCCTGATAATGATCATTTCTCATAAATATACCTAGTTTTGAAAATTATTTGTGAAAAAGATAGAGGCTATAATTAAACGAAAAAATTTTCCAACAATTAAAACAAATTTGCATGCAGTTGGCACATACATTATTGATAAACGGAATTTGGATGACAGTAATATTTACGACGAGTCGGATGGTTCTCGTGCAGGTGCGACTGGATTAAAGTCAGTGCCTCTGGCAAAAATCGAAATAGTAGTTTTGGATAAAGATGCAAGAAAAGTTGTCGAGCTGATTTCAAAAAATTCTGGTTTGTCATCAAATCATGGGGGCAAAATCTTTGTTTCTGAAATGGAGGAAGTTGTAGACATGGAAACTCTTGACGGACAGCAAGATCTTGAAATGTCTTTAGATGAAAAATCAGGATCAAAACCATTGCCGAAGCGCAGTAGATTTGTTCCGTTACAAAAATTTACTTTACATAAATTACAAGTAACATATGAGGAGAATAAAGAATCACTTCGAAACGATTACAGGATAAAATCCTTTAGTGACTTTGTAAATTACTGTATCATGAAGTCTATTCCAATTATGGAAAAACAGCTAAAGAATCCTACAATTGTTTATGAAAATAATTTTGGCAATTTCTAATCAATAATACCCGTTAAACAATGCTAATCCCACCAAAGTCATACCAACTGCTGCAAGTACCAACTTTGCAATCATGATTTTAGATATTTTCATATGGACAAACTAAAAATGATTGGCCCTACAATTACTCCGACTATCGCCGCAATCTTGAGGTAATCTTTACCGTGAAGTGGTTGCATCTTCTCTCTGTGAAATAATTTGTTTTTACGTAGGTTCATGATGATTACTTAGATTGTTTCTTCCCCTTCATTACCTGTTGCAATGTCTATTGCACGCAAAATTTGCGAAACAAAAATTTTACCCACTCTTCCTTTATCTTTGATAATGCTTACTACCTCGTCCTCTTGCGTGTCTGAAATTATGACTTCTAACTGATATTTGCGACTGAATTGAGGAACAAAAATCTCACTTCCTTTTGATGCGTGAATTTCAGGACCTGGTCTCTTCCCTCTACCTCTGACTTTGATAACTGTGAGGCCGCCTATGCCTATTTCTTTTAGCCCTTCACTGATTGCCATTACGTCATTTTCGCCAAGTATAACCTGTATTCTGAGCATTTAGTTATTGTAATTTCAATTACACAAATATAATTTCTGCTTTTGATGGTCAAATGATAATCATTTGTTAATCAATTTTAGACATTGTTATTAATTCTAAATCGATATTTTTTTCAATGGTACTTGATTCTGGGGACACAGCATGGATGCTTGTTGCTGGAAGTCTTGTATTGCTTATGATCCCTGCATTAGGTCTGTTTGAATCTGGACTTTTGAGAAAAAAGAATGCAGCTTCTATTTTCATGCAGATCTTCTTTGGTCTGGCAATGTTGAGTGTCATGTGGTTTATCTTTGGATTTAGTTTGTCTTTTGGAGAAGATACTGCGGGGCTGGTCGGAAATCTGGATTGGGTATTCCTCAAAGGCATTCCGTCTGATGCTCCATTAGAACAATATGCTCCGACAATTCCTGGCATGCTATTTGTAAAATTCCAATTAATGTTTGCAGCAATTACTCCGCTATTACTTACAGGAACAATTGCTGAACGAATGAAGTTTAGTTCATTTGTTATATTCATTGCGGCATGGTCTATGCTAATTTACTACCCTCTTGTCCATTGGGTTTGGGGCGGTGGTTGGTTGGCACAACTTGGTGTAGCTGACTTTGCCGGCGGTATTGTAATTCACACTAGTGTGGGAATGGCAGCGTTAGCTGCGGCACTAGTACTTGGTAAGAGGAGACATTACGGCCCTGCCATAATGATTCCTCATAGCATTCCACTGGCTGTCCTCGGTTCTTCCTTATTGTGGCTTGGTTGGTTTGGATTTAATGCTGGAAGTGCTCTTTCTGCATCTGGCGGAGTTGCAGGAAATACTGTAATTGTAACTCACATGGCATCTTCAATTTCTGCTTTAATTTGGGCTGGTCTCTCTTGGATAAGAACAGGAAAGCCATCTGTTGTTGCAACAATTAACGGCGCAATTGCAGGTCTTGCAGGAATTACCCCGGCATCTGGATATGTAAGCGTTGAACATGCCTTTGTTATTGGAATAGCCATCGGTGTTATCTCATACTCTGGAGTGGTGTTGTTCAAAGAAAAATTAAAGATTGACGATGCGCTTGATGTAAGCTCTGTTCACGGAGTTGCGGGTATTGTCGGTGCACTGGCAATTGGCATATTTGCAAGCACTGCAATTAACCCTGGTGGACCTGACGGACTGCTCTTTGGAAATCCTGATCAATTATGGATTCAAGCCGTAGGTGTGGGTGTTGCAGGGGCAATGGGCTTTGGCGGAACTTGGATAATTTTACAAATACTAAAACATCTAATTGGAATTAGGGTTTCACCTGAGGTAGAGGATATCGGCTTGGATATTAGCGAACATGCGGAATCTGCTTATTCTGATGAAGAAGAGTTTATGTTGGATATGGATGATTACACAGACGAGCTGCAGGATAAAAACGAAATCTTATTCAAAAAGAAATATCCTGGTAAGAAATAATGACTGTTAATTATGATGAACTATCAAAACAAGTTCTTGGCCTAGATACTAGAGTTAGATTTGCAGGTGTTGCAAATAGCAAAGGCGAGATGATTGCAGGTGGACATAAAGAGAATGTGGAAAAAATATTAGATGGCGATAATGTTAACATGTCAATTCACTATGCACTACAAAAAAGAGATCTTTATACAAATTTGGCGTATAAAATTGGCTCAGAACTATCATCGATAACCGAATATGAAAAAGTTACAATGATTAGCATTCCAATTAATTCTAATGACTTGTTTATGGTTAGTACAGAACCAAGAACCGATTATCTAAAAATCATCGATTTTATTCGTTCCGCCATAAATTCTCAAAAATAGAGCAATTTAGGCATAAAATATCTGATTTCTCATATCAGGTAATGCTGGGAATTATTTTTTTCTTTTAACCTGGAAAATGCTATAATCATATTTCTCTTTCATTTCGATAGAACAAAATTGTGTAAACTCGTATTCCTCAAAGTCTTTTAAAATTCCATACAGATTACTGCCAATAACCATGCTGTTTTTTGGACAAAATGAATTGATCTTAAAACATCTGTTGACTGTAGGTCCAAAAATATCCGATATGTTGGAGGTGGTGCTTTCAGCTACCTTTACAGAACCATATGTTAAACTAATTTTGTAGTCTAATCCGTCTATATTTTCTGCATTGAGTTTGTTTTTTAATTCGTCATGAGATTCAATCATGGATAGACCGCATTCTAAAATATTTTTCATTGCTTTAGAGTCAACAGAATCGATGTTTGGAAATCTGAACATTAAGGCATCTCCAATATTTTTTACCACCTCGCCATTATGTTTACGGATAATTTTTGCCATAAAATTTAGAAAAATTTCATACATCTTACTGACATCATCATCTGATAATTTTGATGATATTGTAGTGGAATCTGTCATGTCAATTACCCCTACGCAATCATTCTGCACACGTTGAGAAAACTTTAGCAACATATCGCCTTTAAGTTGTTTAATGACATCTTCTTTTTCTTTGATCTCAATTAGTGATTCTTCTAACTTTTGTACCATTGAATCAAACGCATGAGACAATTCTCCAATTTCATCACCTGTTGTGATGTTTGTTCTTACATCAAACTTACCATTTGCAATCTCATTTGCAGCGTTTTTGAGTTTCTTTAATGGATGTGATATTGATTCTGCGGCAAAGTATGCAACCAACCCCATTAACATTATTATCAATAGGCTTGTTAATAGAATTCTAGATTGTAGAATTTTTATTGGTTCAACAAGCTCTTTTTCATCCATTTCTGCAAGTAAGACAATCCCCAAATCTTGTGCACAATAAGATGATCCATATATCAAAATTCCCCTATAATCAGAATAAAACCCGACATATTCTTTTTCTTCATTGAAGCATTTCTGTACGGCAACGGTGTCTACCCGTTGTTGAAATACTGCATTTTCAAAAAATCTGGATTCAGACAACATCAAAAAATCACTATTTACAATGTAAACTTCTCCAGTTTCGCCTAAACCACTTCTGTTGACTAAAATATTATCTATTGCAGAAGTTCTCATTCTTGAAATGATTACTCCTATTGGCTCGTCTCCTTTTTTACTTTCATCTTCAAATATTGGAGAAACAATAACTAATTTTTTGCCACCTTCTACTGATTCAAACTCGACAAATGATTCCTTTAACCCTCTTTGAAAAAATTCATTTTTAGCAAAATCCTCATGTGTATTGCCACCAAGAGAAAAGAAAACTTTTCCGTTACTTCCAATTATTTTTGTATCTTCAAATCCTATTGAAAATCCAACCAATTCCTGAAATGCTTGAACCTGAATTAAAAAGTCTCTGCGGTTGCTTTCTTGGAATTTTTTTAGATCATTATCTGGAATCTGGTTCATTTTTGACACCAATAACTGAATCATGGGGTCGCTTGCAAGGATGTTATTTTGATCAATTCTTGATTCAAAAAGCAATCTCAAAGTCTCCCCTCTGATGGTGGACTCTCCAAGCAATTGCTCCCCACCTCTTTGTTTTAGAATTTCAGTAGCATAGTCAAAACTCATGTAAGATGTAATTCCTAATGCAATTACAGTTACAAGCATTACAAGTAAAACAAGTTTTTTACTGAGATTGAATGAGATCGCCATTTTTATTCTATGTTTTCTTTATATGCATATCAACTCTCCTTACTATATTATGCCTAGAGTAATTCTTGGAATTGATAATTACTTGCAATGCTGAAAACAACCTCAAGTATTTAATTAACTAAATTATGCCGTTAGTATATGAAATTTTTACTGTTATCCTTGCTTTTTGTAATTTCATCTTTTACATCTTTTGCATATGCTGAAGAATACGTCATTGATATTCCGTTAGGGGCATATAATCCCGAACTGAATACTTCTGCAGAAGTATGGTATGATCCTCCTCAGATGTATGTGACTGTAGGTGATACTGTTACTTGGTATAATGATGACAAAGAAGGTCATACTGTTACAAGCGGAGAAGGTTCGGGAAGATTTGGTTGGATGAGTGATAACTTTGGAAAGCCAAATGGGATCTTTGATAGTGACAGATTCATGCCAGGCGAATCATGGTCATACAAATTCGAAGACTCCGGCACATTTTCTTATTACTGTACAATTCATCCGTGGATGGAAGGAATTTTAATTGTCGAAAAACAAATTCCTGATTATCCACACGATGCCACCGGTACGAAATTAGAATTCCCTTTACTACAATATACTCCGGACAGAAGCATAGAGGTTAATTTATCGTGGGATCCGCCAGTGATTAAAACTCATGAAAAAATCCAGTTTGTTTATCAATTCTATGATCCACAAACAAACTCTAATCTTGCACACATGAAACATAATTTTATAATCTTTCAAAACGGGAAAGAAATTTTTAGAGATGAGGGACTAAGTCAGATTGGAGGAGATTACAGAAATTTTGTTTTTAGTGATTCTGGGTCTATCATAGTAAGGATAGAGGGAATTCATTCACCTTCCATTTTTGCTGAGGACAGTGTTACCGTGGCTGGCGATGTCAAAAATAAAGGACAACGTTCTGTCGATTTTACTACCGCAGTTTATGACAATCCTGAAAAAACATCTCATGAAATTTATCATGCAAATCCAGCTCAAAGACTAACGACCTATTACGAGTTAATGCTATTCATTATTCTTGTTCCAGGTGTAATGTTCATCATTGCGTTTGCATGGTTAAAGAAAAAACCCAAAATCAAAGATGAAACGTCAGGTGCTGTAAAAATCTAAAATAATAAAAAGAAATTAAAAATTGTTGAATTAATCTAATCGATTAATTCAGTCCAACCTTTGACGAAGACTGAGTTCTTGTAGAGTGGAACTGGTTGTCCAACAGTAAAGTCCATTGGTCGCATCCAAAAGATTGCTTTTGTTGGGCATACACCAATGCATGCACCATCAGAAATACATCTTTCTGGGTAGAAGACAAATGCTTTACCTCTCTTCCAGCCTTCAACTGGTTTTACTCTTAGGACATCTGGTCCAAGTGTGGTACAGATTTCTACACATAGTGCGCATCCGATACACATTTGTTCGCTGATGTCTGGAATTATTCCTACTGGCATAACAAAATTATTTCTTGATTTGGCATTAATATAATTTGCCTAAAAATATCATGTTATAACGGCGTTTGATATTTTATAACGGCGTTTTAATTTTTGATCGCCAGAATAAGATCTCGTGATCATATCATTCTGAATCTCCATCTGTTTTATTCAGCGTGTCAATAATCAAATCATTTCTCACTTTTTTAAGAAAATAAACGCCAGTTTTTTCTGATCTGATGATATGTTTTCCTCCTGGCAATAGAACCCATTCATTGTTTTCTTTTCTTCGTGCCATTCCAGTAATTACAACTGATGATTTAGTTTGATTTCCAACTGATGAGAGTAGCATTAGACATGAATTAATGAATATGGCGGATTCTAATTCATCAAACAAATTATACAATCCATTAAACGAGTCTATAATTACCAAAAACCTTTCCTTTGATATGCTGGAAATAATTTTTGAAATTTCTTCTTTCCAATTTGTTTTGTTTGGGCAAAAAATTACTACATTTTCTTTTTTCTGAATCATTCCAGATTCGACATATCCAGTATAAAGTAAATCCATATCGATGAAAATTGTTGGATCTTCAGTCGAATTGATCAATCTATTAAGAAATTCTACTTTGTGGAAAGGCTTTGAATATAAAACAATGTTTGGATTATTTTGTTCAAATTTAATTTGAATTTGCGTTAAATCATTATCTGTAATCTGCTCAGGATTTTTATCCAACATCACACTAGTATTTTACAGATATAATAATGAATTTAGCATCAAAAGATATTTCAGATGATTTTCCAACCTCGGAGAAAATCTATCTGAACAACGCGTCCGTTTCTTTAATGCCTACTCAAAGCATTGAGGCGATGAAAGAGTTCCTTGTCACTTACAATTCCATTGGCCCTGATTCAAAAGAGTCTGAACCTTTTGTTAATGAAAAACTGAGTAATGTGAGAAAAACTATTGCAAAAATTATTTCTTGCCAACCTGACGAGGTTGTTTTAACCCAAAGTACTACTGACGGAATCAATTTTGTAGCAAACGGATTGTCTTTTGATGGTAATTCCAACATCATAATTCGTGGAATGACACACGAACATCATTCTAATTTTTATCCATGGATGAAATTAAAGGAAAAAATTACGATACAAAATTTGCCTATTGACAATGACGGTTTTTTCAAATTAGATGATTTGGAATCTTTTGCTAACGGTAATACGAAACTAGTTGCTCTTAGCCATGCCCTGTATAACACGGGTGCAATAATGCCTGTAGAAGAAGTAGGAAAAATTCTTGCAGACAGGGTTCCATTTTTCATTGATAGTGCACAAACTATAGGGTGTGTCGGAGATATCGATGTCTCGAAAATTAAATGCGACTTTATGTCCTTCAATGGATCTAAATGGCTTTGCGGTCCTATGGGTACAGGATTATTTTACTGTAAAAGAAATTCTAGTGAATTACTGGAACCGAAAACCATTGGTGGTGAATCTGCAATTATTTATGACGATTCAAAATTAGCATACAAAGAATTGCCAGATAAATTTCAAACTGGATTTAGAAATTATGTGGGAATTGTTGGATTAGAATCATCTGCAAATTACTTGTTAAAATTTGGAATGAATAACATTCGTGAAAAAAATCAATGCCTGTCAAATCTTTTTAGAGAAGAATTGTTAAAAATCCCAAATATTGTTCTATATGGACCTGAGGATCAAAATGTCAGAACAAGCATTGTTTCTTTTAACGTCAAAGGATTTGATTCACAACAAGTTGTTGATAAACTTGAAAAACAAAATATTGTTTTAGCTGTGAGGGAAATAACGGATACAAAGATAGTGCGAGCATCACCTCACTTTTTCAACACTGAATCTCAGATACTTGATGTAATTGATGCGATAAAGAAACTATAGGCCTTCTTGCTCTTCTATTACCATCATTGTTAGTGTTGATTGGACTTTGCTGATCCTTCTAACTTTGTTAGTAATGATTGAACGTAATTTTTCAGCATCATCAGAGGCTAATTTCAAGACGATATCGTATACTCCGTATACTCCTTGAATCTCAAATTTTACATCTTCCCCTGCAAGAATTTCTTTGACTTCTTTGATGATTGATTCGTCTGATCCTAAATCAGAATTCAATAGAACATATGCTGTAGGCACAAGGAAGTTTTCCATGAGACTGTATTTAATCTTTCATTGTTCAAAATTGATTAATTACTAATACATTCTGATAATGTGAAACTAGTAGATTTGTCACTTACAATATCAGAACATATTCCAAGTTTTCCTGGATCTCCTACGCCACATTTCATTGATTGGTCTGATATAGAACATGACGGGTATAATCTTGAACTTTTATTCCTAAGTTCACACACGGGCACACATATTGATGCACCATACCATTTTGCTAAAAATGGTCTAAAAATCCATCAAATTTCCCTTGATAGACTTGTTGGAAAAGCTATTCTGATCAAACTTAAAAAAACAAAAAATACCCCTATTACAAAATCCGACATCACATCATTTGAAAAAAAGAATGGCAAAATCCCAAATTGTTCTTCGATTTTTTTCTTTACAGATTGGCAAAAAAATCTGAAAAAAAATAACTATTTTACTGAAAACCCGGGACTGGATTCCACATCTGCAAAGTATCTTGCATCAAAAAAAATCAATCTGGTTGGCATTGATTCTCCCAGTATAGATCTTGGAAAAGATGGATCGTTTACAGTGCATCATATTTTATCAAACAATAATATTTTGATAGTGGAAAATTTAGCAAATCTCGACAAAATAAAGTCTATGGAATTTAATTTTACAATTCTTCCTTTAAAATTAAAAGATGCAACAGGCTCGCCTGTTCGTGCAGTAGCATCGTAATTGCACGCATCTTTCGTAATATTAAAAACACGGAGAAATTCTAAATCTTACATGAGTAAACCTGGGAATATTTGGAGAAAGGTTCATGGAAAAATTACTAAAAAACCAACAAACTTTTCTTGGCTGATTGAAGAAAGATTGGCAGGCTCAGGTATGCCTACAAGCTCTGATGAATTTGGCTGGCTTCTAAATCAAGGTATAAGATCAATTGTAACCATGACTGAGCAATCACTACCTGCTGATTGGATACAAAATATTGGATATCTTCATGTACCAACACCCGATTTTGCATCTCCTGACATGGATAGAATAGATTCCGCAGTAGATTTTATACATGAACAAATTAAAAATGATCAAGCTGTACTGGTACATTGTGCAGCTGGAATGGGAAGAGCGGGAACAATACTTGCATGTTATTTTATAAAATACAAAAAATTTTCAGCTACTGATGCCATTAAAAAAATTCGCGATGAGCGACCTGGCTCAATCCAATCTGAAGTGCAAGAGCTAGCTATCGGATTTTATGAAAAACATGTGAGAAATTAGTTTAAACGAATTCTGAAACTAATTTTCCATCTACAATTTTAATTTTCAAGGTTTTGCCTTCTTGAAAAAATAAAGTCAATCCACCGTCTGCGTCAGGATCTTCTACTTTAACAAGTTCTAACATTTTGATTGGGTCAAATTTTTCCACTCATATCACCTATTCTGGAATCGATATGGTGTCAATTTTACCATCAACTGCTTTTATGAACATAAACCTGTTGTCTTTGAAGATGAATGTAATTCCATCTTCTTTATCAGGTTCTTCGACTTCGAGTATTGGTTGCCCTAACAGACCATCGTATTTTGCCATTAATTATTACCGAAAAAAGTTCCTTATATCCCTAATTGATTGTAATTTCAATTTCACTGGAACTATTTTTGACATTTCCAGTTTCAATAAAATCATGTTTTTGCCAAGATGCAAAAGCCTCTGCTCCAATCCTGTGTTTACCTTTTCCCAAATCTGATGCTTTGAATACGAATTTCTCATCAAAATCAAATAATTCCTGTCTGACTTCCTCCTCTGATAATCTGATAAATGGTTCGAAATTTTTGGCTACCTGTACCCAAATCCGTCTATCCTTCATTGGATTGACTAATTTTGGATTTCTGGTCCAAAATATTGCTGCCTTTCTGTAGGTATCAACAGTTCTGCCTAATTCCTTCTTTCTTAATCCGCCAGTTACCAGTTTTACACCGTATTTCAATTTAAAAGAAACATCATTGTTGTTGTAGGCTTTAGTCCAATTAGCCTCATTGAAGGCGTTTCTGAGGTCCCCCTCAACTAAAAATCGGACATTTATCTCAATATTTTCATCAGACGAGTATTCATCCTTGGATTTTACTAATTCTATTGCTGAAATTTTACTTTCTCCCATTGTTACCTCTCATAATGATTTATATCCGCAATAAGTGCTTTTTCTGAATACATGAACGCACAAGTAATCAGTTCTGAGCCTAAAGAAATCAGTCTTTCAATCACTGAAACTGATATAGGAATTCTATACCTAATTCAGCATGAATTGCTAAAAGCATCAACCACCGATTTTGCAGGTGTTATTGTAAAACATCCGCTAACCAACGAATGTTGGATGAGGGTTAATTCTAGTTCAAAACCACTCGGTGAAATTAAAAAAGCAACTGAATCGGCAATCAAAATGGCTCAAGAATTCAATAAACTATTTCATTCCCAAATTAAGGTAAACTAGATTGAAGTTTTGCCCCAAATGTGAGGTCAAATTAAAAAATACTGGATCAGGCCTTCAGTGTTCAAAATGCGGTTTTACTGAAGGAGAAAAAGCAAAAGTAGCAAAAAAAATTACCGTTGAAGAAGAACCAGATTTCTCACTACTTGCTTTTGAAGGAAATGAAGGAGAAGAATCCAATCCGACACTCAAAATAGACTGTGAAAAATGTGGACATGATGAAGCAGTAGGTTGGATGTTTCAAACCAGAAGTGCAGACGAACCTACAACTAGATTTTATCGTTGCCAAAAATGCAAATACACTTGGCGTGATTACACATAAGGTTTAACTGGAACATAAAGACAAGAAAATTGATTTGACTTTTGGAGCAAAAACAAGCGGATCGGATGATCTAAAAGCAATCATTTCTGCAATATCCACACTTGTTGAAGAAGCAACTTTCGTTGCAACTGCGGAAGGAATTACTTTCAGGGGGATGGATCCGTCACATGTAGCTCTTATTGATATTTCATGGCCCAATTCCGCATTTGAAAAATATGAATGTGATAGCGATATTAAATTTGGAGTAAGAATTGATGAATTTTCAAAAATTATCAAAAGAGCAGACAAAAATGATAGCATAGAGATTAGCATCTCTGAGCAAAATATGTTGCTTGTAACAGTTGGAAAAAATAAAAAATACAAAATGCGTTTAATTGAAAGTTCTGCAACCGACACCCCGTTACCAAAAATTCCTTATGATTCAAAAATCGTTTTGACTTCTTCGAAGTTTGATACAATTCTTGGCGATGTACAGGTTGTGTCTGACTATCTTACAATACAAACATCTGATTCTGGAGGAGACTTTTCAGGAAAAGGCGATTCTGGAGAAGTTGTAATTGAACTAGACAAGGATGATAAAGAAATTGAAGAAATTTCTTCAAAAGCAGACAGCGTTGGCACTTACAGTCTTGAATATCTAAATCCTGTAGTGAAAGCAGTAGGTTCCAAAGCAGGCTCAATTACATGTGAATTTTCAAGCGCAAAACCTCTTAGAATTGAATTTAAAGTGGCAAATATTGGCAGAATTCACTTTTACCTGGCTCCACGCGTAGAAAGTTAAAGCATTTAAAGATTAACAAGTTCAGGTATTTTGAATTGAGACTTGTAATAAAATATGGTGGAACATCAATTTCTACTGCAAAAGACATTCAAGGTATAGCTACCCATCTTAGTGAATTATCAAAGAAAAATCAAATTGTAGTTGTTTGCTCTGCAACTAGTGGTACAACTGATGATCTAATTGAAATTTCTGAATCAATAAAAAAAGAAAACAAATCAAAAGCAGAACAGATTGCATCAAAAATTACCAATAGGCATAAACAATTGGCTAAACAGACAATCAAAAAACCGGATGTAAGAAAGAAATTACTTTTAAAATATGATGAAGACTTTGCAGAACTTGTTGCATTAATTGATGGAATGGTGCTGCTGGGTGAAGTAACACCCAGAACAATGGATTATCTGTTTTCATTTGGAGAAAGATTATCGATAAAATTAGTTTCATCTGCAATAAATGATTCTGGAATAAAATCAATCGCTTTCACCGGCAAGGAAGCGGGAATTGTCACTGATTCTAATTTTGGTGAATCAAAACCGCTCATGGATACAACTCGATTGAGGGTATCGAAAACTATGGATGCGCTGTTATCAAAAAAAACAATTCCTGTTGTAGGAGGATTTGCTGGTGCTGATCAGCACGGACATGTAACTACTTTTGGCAGAGGAGGTTCTGATTATTCGGCAACAATTGTAGGTTCTTGCATTAAAGCAGATGAGATTTGGTTGATGAGCGATGTGGACGGTTTAATGACAGCAGATCCAAAGATTGTGAAAAATGCAAAATTACTCAAAGAAGTATCATACATAGAAGCAATCGAAATGGCCCTGTTTGGTGCAAAGCAAATTCATCCACGTACATTTGAGCCTCTGTTATCTAAGAAAATCCCTATGAAAATTAGAAGTTCCTTCAATACAAAAAATGAGGGAACCCTGGTTTCTGCATCTACCTCCTCTTCTGTTAAAAACACTGTAAAGTGCGTAAGCAATGTTCAAAACAATGGATTAATTGATGTTCAGGGGGGCAGTATGGTTGGAACACCAGGAACTGCTGCCAAGATATTTGCAACATTGGCAAAAGCTGGCATCAACGTAATGATGATCTCTCAAAATCCTTCTGAATCAAGTATCACAATTGTAGTGAAGAATACAGATCTTGACAAAGCTGTCAGTGCATTGGAGATGGAATTGTTGGGGAAAATTATCAAAAAATTAGAAATTACTACAAATGTTGCAATAATTGCATTAATCGGCTCAGGAATGAGAGGAACAATTGGAGTTGCTGCAAAAGTTTTTGGCGCCATCCAGAAAAATAAAATAAATGTCTCGATGATTACACAAGGTTCATCTGAGCTAAATCTTGCGTTTGTTGTAAAAAATTCTGACACAGATGCAGCTGTTAGAGCTTTACATGATGAATTTGCATTAGATGAAATCAACTAAGACAAATCATTTAAGGCAATAATTTTAAGAATATCCGTTGAATAAACTTCAAGCTTTGCTAATAATTGGAATTTTCACTGTAGGTATAATTTTTGCATCTTCTACGTCTGATCAATTTGTAGATGCAGGCTCTAGGAAAAAATTTCACTTTACTCAGACTGTAACATCTTCTCAAGATCCTGGTCAAGGACATGAAAATCATCAACTTTCGCTTGTTTTATCTCCTAACGAGGGAACGATCTATGATGGCTCTATGACATTTACCTCGAGTGAGCCTGTACAGATCGTTGTTTTGCATGAAATTAATTTACAGGATTCAAAAGGCCAACCTACATGGACTGTCAACGGAAAAACTATCTACGGATTGTCATTAATTGATTTACAGAAGAATTCAGGCTCGTTTGAGTTTACAGGAGCTGCTCTTGGATTACACACTCCGAATTCCAAAGAATTTACCTCTACAGTAAGTGTAGATGGATGGATTAGGGGACAACCCACTGAAGTTATAATGCAAAAAATTGAATTGAAAAAAGAAGCACCGTTATTGCTTTCAAGAACAAATGTTCCAGCCACAATTCCAATGCACAAAGGAATCTATGAGGGAAATCAAGTTCTTTACATGATAACTGATGGCAGTGATGAAGACTATGCAAAAATCATTTCAGAAAAGCAAGAATGGAATGTGGAACTTGCACCAGTACTTGCAGATGTTCCAGAAAACGCACTTCAGAAATTATTCATTTTTAAAAATGGGGTAAAAGGTGACGGAATTTATGGATTTCAAGATGAGGTGTTTTCTAGCACTCCCTCACAAGAATCACAATACAGTGCCTTGAATTCTATAATTGAGATTACTTGGAAAGCAGGTCAGAAAGCAACTGAATTTAAATCTGCAACAGACATTATTGCAGCTGAAGAGGGTGGCAGAATTGAATTCAATGAAACAGGAATTGTTCTAAACACTCCACAAATAATTTGGCCTGATGGACAAATGACAGTCCGTTCAGACAAAGAAATTACCGATGAAATGTCTTACAGTGGAGGACAAGTAATTGAAATTAATGAAGAAGAAATGACTGTGACTTTTGTAGCCCACAGAGGTTGGGGACCTGATGGAAGAACAATTTACTATATTGTGACCGATGCCACTCCGTCTGGACCTGCTGAGTCGATGGGGGTTGTCTCTTCTCCAAGTTCGGCAAATCTTATTGCCCACTCTGGGGCAGTGGATCTTTTCCAATTTAAAAATGGGATAATTGGCTCTGGCCCACTAGGATTTCAACCGGGTATTGCTGGAGCCTCGCTTGGGGATGCAAATTATAGCCCAATGTGGAGGATCTATCTGGTTGAATGGAATGATGCAAAATCTGCAAAAATTCTGGAAACGAGGTCGGACATTGATTCATTTCATGCTGATGACATGCTATCAGTCAGTATTGCTCGACCAACTAACAGTGATCATATAGTTAACTGCCCTTTCATTGATCCATTCCAATAGAACCCCCGCTAAACGGATAAATTACTTGACAAAAAATTTCTTTTAAAATTGACTGGTAAACTCTACATTGTTGGTGTCGGACCTGGGCATCACGACCATATGACATTCCGAGCAAAAGAGGTAATCGAAGAAAGTGATACGATTGTCGGATATGAAACTTATGTAAATTTGGTGCAAGATCTTATTGAGGGTAAAACTGTACATCGCTATGCAATGACCCAGGAAGTGGAAAGAGCTCACCAGTGCATAGATCTTGCTAAATCTGGAAAAATTGTTTCACTTGTTTCAAGCGGTGATCCTGGGATTTACGGAATGGCAGGATTGATCTATGAAACGCTTGCTGAATCTGGTTGGAATCCAAAAGACGGCCTTCAAGTTGAAATTATTCCTGGCGTGTCTGCACTTAACTCGTGTGCATCAATAGTTGGCTCACCTCTGATGACTGATTTTGCAGTTGTAAGTATGAGTGATTTACTAGTCCCGTGGGAAATTATTTCAAAAAGAGTTGAGGCTGCTGCACAAGGTGATTTTGTAATTGTCATTTACAATCCCGCTAGCAAGAAAAGAATTCATCAATTGCAAGATGCCATAAAAGTTATTTTAAAATATAGAAAACCTACAACACCTGTTGCAATTATCAAAGGCGCATTTAGAGAATCTGAAGCAGTTGTAATGACAGATTTGGAAAATTTGCCCAATCATTCGGAACAATTAGGCATGACTACTACTGTAATAGTTGGAAATTCATCAACATACACCTACAAGGACTTGATGATTAATCCACGCGGTTACAAATCAAAATATAATTTAGAAGAGCAAACCAATCCAAATCTTAAGGTCTAAAAGCTTTTCTTGATTGCATCATTCAATTCCTCACTAAGATTTAATTTTTCTCTGATTGGGGAAACTATTTTAATTAAATAATTTCCGACTATTTGTTTCAAATCCCCCGGATGTAATTTGTTTTCTGCAAACTCTTTTTCCAACTGTTCATAATTGGCATATGATGCATTCCCGCCAAACTTTTCTGGCCTTTCTACACTGATTTCATTAAATTCGTGAAAGATCACAGATCTAGAAATTTCTAAAAGCGGATTATTTTGAATATTCCCTTCTTCACACCAGGCCTTGCTTATTTTCTTCCTTATTTCATCGTCTGAATTATGAATAAACACTCCTGAATTTGGATCTGATTTGCTCATTTTTCCTAATATTTTATCATCGCTTGAATCGGCAGGTTTTGAAAGCCCTGGCAACAGCTTATGATGAACAGCAACAGGCACCTTCCATTTCATTTTTGGAAATATCTCTCTTACCAGCATGTGGATCTTTCTTTGATCCATTCCAGCATGTGCAATATCTACATCTAAAGAATGAATGTCCACTGCCTGCATTGCTGGATAAAGTAATTTTGCTACATCAATTTTTTTGTCATCTTCAGATCTTCCCATTATGGTCAAAGTTCTCATTGTCCTCGCGATGGACATGTGTTTTGTAAATTTTACAAGATCAGACCAATACTCTGTTTTTTCTTCATACAGTTTTGATCCTAGCACAATTTCCGCATCGGGACAAACTAACTTGAAAGCATCTTGATAGTATTTTGAAACTTTTCCAATTGTTTCCCAATCTCCTCCCAATTTATCATTAATCAGAGTATGCCAATCGGCAAGAAAAATCTTACATTTTACTCCGGCTTTTACAAAATCATTAATTTTAAAACCGGTACTGATTAGACTACCAAGGTGCAGGAAACCTGAAATTTCTAAACCAATGTAATGGTTTGGAGACGAATTGGATTTGAACAATTCAACCAATTCATCCTGTGTGACAATTTCTTCAGTCGGCGGCCTCTGAATCAAATCCACTTTTTCTGTAATATCCAAATCAAAACAACTTTTGATTGGTAAACGTATAAAGTTATTCAAAAATTTAGTTTGAATTTAGAAGGTTTGAATAGAACACGTCCCAATACTGTTTATGACTCTTGAAGAAGGATTGGAATTGATTTCAAATTACAAAAAGGCTCTTGAAAAATTTAGAGAAACGTTACCTGAGCAATCCGTTCAACTGGGCTCAGAGATGATCAAAACACTATCAATGAACTCCAAAAATGAAATTACGAATTTAGAGGCAATAGAAAAAGCATTGAAAAGACAGCCTAAATTCGAATCTGGATTGTCAGAATAATTCTACTTGCAGTTCTTTTTGTGTTTTCTCAGATCATCCGAAGTGCCAAATTCAGTTCCGCATACTCTGCATTTTTCATTTTTCTTATTGTGAGCTTTTTCTTGATGTTTCTTCAATCTATCAGAATCGGGAAGGACTGTTCCACATTTTTTACATTTTAATTCATTTTTACTAGAACCAAATAACCCCATGTCCAAATCAGTCGTTCGTAGTAGAAATAGTTTCTTACTGAATTTTACTGTGAAGAAAAAGTCCGTTCAAACCTCTTACTCGTCCAGGCTTTTTCTAGGTTTTACACTGAGATAAAATCCATGAGTGGTAATGATAAACGATGCAAGAAATACTTTGGTTGCAAAGACCAGATTCCACGGTCTGTCAGGATCTGGATAGGCAACTGATAATTTATCAATGTCTGGAACCACTCCGTCAATAATGCCGGCTGTTATTTGCGCATTTAATACTGTAAAATTGTATAACACTTCGTACAGAGAAATGATTGAAAATCCTAGCAACATTAATTGAAGTAGTGCCATTTTTGTACCGATAATTTTATCACCTGCAGTCCTTCTCCACCCAATTCTTGTAACACAATACCATCCAATTATTGTGGAAAAAAATATCCAAGTAGTTACTCTCGCAAAATTTTCAAACGGAATAGTCGCATTGTGAATTGCCTCTCCCATGACATATGTTCCATTTTCAATCCATTCTGTCATGGTAACATACACCCCGAAAACCAATGACGATGCCATGATGAATCCGCAAATATAGAAAATGTACAGATATACTTTGTAACCTGAATCCGATTTTTCAAGATGACGTGGCTTCATGATGCCGTTTGGCAAATTTTGAAATATAAAAATTCATGTTTATTCACTGAGATTTATAGACTAGTTATTAACAGGAATATTGTTGAAAATTGCGATTAACATTCCTATTGTAGGCAAAGAGGAGATAGATGCAGTCACATCAATTCTAAAAAATGGCGCCTTGACATCCGCAGCAAATTTAGGCGGAAAACACGTTCAGGAATTTGAAAAATCCGCTGCATCTTTTGTAAAATCAAAATACGCCATTGCCGTAAATTCTGGTACTGCTGCATTACAGGCAGCCCTTTATGCATTAGATATCAAAAAGGGGGATGAAGTTCTAGTTCCTTCATTCACGTTTGTGGCAACTGCCAATGCTGTTGTTTCAACTGGAGCAAAACCTGTTTTTGTTGATATTTTAAAAGAAAACTATACTATAGATCCTGATGATTTAGAAAAAAAAATTACCAAAAAAACTCGAGCAATAATTCCTGTTCATCTATATGGAAATGTGGCATTTATCGAAAGACTCTCCGAAATATCTAAAAAATATAATATTCCCATAGTTGAAGATTCTGCACAATCTTTAGGTTCCACTTACAAAGAAAAACACACTGGAACTTTCTTTGAAATGGGATGTTACAGCATGTATCCTGCAAAAGTAATGACTGCTGGCGAAGGTGGTTTTATTGTAACTAATGACAAAAGTCTCAGAGATAAACTGCTAATGATTAGAAATCATGGAATGGTTCACGGGTATGATACTAGAATGTTTGGCTTGAATTTGAGATTGCCCGAAATTAATGCAGCAATTGCAACTGTACAAATGAAAAAACTTCCCAAATTTTTAAAATCTAGAAAAAATAATTCTCAACGTTTATCGAGATTAATCTCTGATCTCAATATCATACTGCCAAAAGAAAGAAAAAATGAAAATGTTAATTGGTATCTTTATACAATTTCAACTGATAAACGCGACAATCTTTTGAAAAAACTAAATGATAGAGGAATTGGCGCAGCATCCTATTACCCAATACCTGTTCATAAAACTCCATTTTACAAACTAAAAACAAAACTCCCAGTTACTGATTGGGCATCTTCTCATGTGTTGTCTTTGCCAATTCATCCAAATGTCACTCAAAAAAACATTGAATTCATCGCTAAAACAATGCGTGAAATACTGTGAATGCCATAGGTGAAGCCATAGGAGAACTTTGTAAAGTCATTTTACCTATCGATGAAGAATTTTACCTTGGGAACCCTGATGCTAGTATGGCAATTTGCACTCTCTCAAGCATAGATTTACTCAAAAACTTCGCCAATTCTGAAATTTTAAATCAGATATCTGTTGTAGGAAGGCTACTTTCTGAAAATAGAGGAATTGATTCCATAATCAAATATGTAAACAAAAATCCTAAAGTTGACACCATAATCGTCTGCGGAAAAGAGGTTTGGGGACACAAATCTGGCCATTCGTTATTTCAACTACACAAAAATGGAACTGATCAAAACAATAGAATAATTGATTCTACCAGTCCAGAACCATTTCTTACAGCATCAAAATCAGAAATAAAGCACTTTCAAGATAATGTAAATCTTGTAGATTTGATTAACATAACTGAATTTAAATTAATTTTAAAGAAATCTGGATTTTTTTAATATCCGTTTAGTTGTCTTTCACGATTGATTTCGTTTTTCTTTTTGTATTCGTCCAAAATATCCTCAGGTGTCAATTTTAGTTCTATAGATGCCTGTACCACAAAATGCCAAATGTCGATTAATTCTTCCCTTGCCTCTGCTTTGTTAAACTCTACAGGCGTTTTCCACCACTTCCAGTTTGTTGTTCTTTGTAATTCCACCGCTTCGTGCATTATTGCAGTACATAAGGCAGAAACTCTGCCTTCAGAGTCTTTTGGGTATCTATCCAAATTCATCATGTCTGATAGCCCTTTTTGGAGTTTGAATATTGTTTCTAATCGATCTTTTTCTTGTGACAATGATGAAATAATTTGATAAATAATTGAACTTAAGTCTTTTTAGAAACGGATCATTTTTTCATATATCTTGACACGTTCTGCAATATCGCCATTTTTTATTTTTAGCAGTCCGTCAAGACCGTATCTTTCAACTGCAAATGATCCTAAGACATTTCCATAAACCACTGCTTTTTTAATATCGGATATTTTTGTAGACTTTTTACTTGCCAGATATCCTATCATTGCCCCTGCAAATGAATCTCCTGCCCCTGTAGGATCTACAACATCCTCCAAAGAGAATCCTGCAGTTGGAAAAATCACATCATCATAAAACATGAGCGAACCATGCTCGCCTTTCTTAATTATGACATATTTTGCCCCCCATTGCATCATTTTCTTTGCACATTTTATCAAGTTGAATTCTTTTGTTAGTAGTTTAGCTTCTTCATCATTAATTACAACAGCATCTACTGCTTTGATCATTTTGATTACTGCATCACGTTTTGTAGAAATCCAAAAGTCTATGGTATCACACATAGAAAATTTAACATCATCAAATTCTTTGATAAGGGAAATATTTTGTTCTGGATCATTATTTGCAAGATATACAAATTGAGATTTTTTATATGCTTCAGGCACAGTTGCTTTAAAATCAGCAAGTACGTTTAATTCAGTTTTTAATGTTGATCTTGTACTAAGCGTATCATCGTATTTTCCATCATAGCGAAACGTTTTTCCTTTTTTGATGGTTAATCCTTGCAAATCAAGATACTTTGATAAAATTTTATGATATTCTTCGGGAAAATCTTTACCAACAACTGCAATTAGCCCTGTGTCCACAAAATTACTGGCTGATATTGCCGCAAATGTAGCTGCTCCACCTAAAATATTCTTTAATATTTTTTTCGGAGTTCTGATTGTATCTAATGCGGTTGATCCGAAAACAGTAAGCATTTGATGAAAAATTAATTTTGATGTATAAATTTCCTTGCTTGTTCCTCTGTTGGGTAGTAGACAAACGGAACATCTAGCGACGTGACTAATAGATCATATTTTGTTACACCTGAAATTTTTACTGAATGTGATTCATCTGAATTAACATCTGTGTGGAAAGTTCCCTTCACAAAACTACTGTCCAATGGTTGCAAAGTAAATGACTCTAGGTTACCTTTTCCGATAATTTCATCGTTGGAAATTATAAAAAATTCAGTTTCCCCTGCAGCCAATATCAACAATGAAGGATTTTTAAATTCTAACTCAATATTGTAGTTTGAGCCTTTTTCATCCTCATTCAGCAGTTCACTCTGGCTGATGCTCACTCCAATCTGTGATACCGATGCATATTGCGAATATCCAAAAACACCCATGCCTAGCAGAACTAGAACAACAATGCCTGCTTTCTTGGAGGATTTCATGACTAGTTTTTACAAATTTACATTTAACCTGACAACAAAAAAATGCCAATAAATTGTGTAAAAGTTTTGATGTAATCTTAAATCTCCTTAGAGCTAGCAGAATAAATGAAAATTAAATGATAATTTGACAGTGGCTAGAATTAAACTCAAACTAGGGGAAAACGAAATAGAGGTCGACTCTCGAGATTTCTATGTGGATAACCAAACTTTAGGTGAAATTATTGATGATATTTCTAAACATTTGCCTGAGAATCAAGCCAAAATCGTATATGAAACAGAAAGCGCTCAATTACCCACTGAAATTGAGCATCCTGCTCAATTTGGCCTGGAATATCTAGATGATGCTGAAGCATATGAACCAGAATTCAATGAACCAAAATACATTGCCTCACATGAGATTAAATCAAAATTAAGAATTTTAGAAACAAGCAAATTCTTTAACTCTCCTAGAACAGTTACTGAAACTGTTCAGCAACTTAGAGAATATGGCTGGGCTGCTGGCCTCTTGGATGTTTCAAAAGCCTTAGCAAAAATGGCATCTAACAGAGAAATAATGAAAAACTCCAATGAAAGCCGCACTCATTATTTTGTTGAAGAATCATTAATAGCTAACTAGAAAGATAGTCACATTTTTCACATTTTGAAAAGATTTCGCCATCCAAATGATCAAAATGCGTGTTACATTGTTTACATGTGTGGTGCATGTCAAAATATCCGTCCTTCTCAACTTTTCCAATTCTATTTGATTGTAGATCTGTGTTTTTACACTTTATACAATGACAACCACATTCAATTTTCATAACCGTTCTCCGATAATGTATGTATAGTTGAAATGACTATACAAATCATTGGAAAAAGAGAGGGTGATACCGATAGAAATTGATGATCATTTCAAGCTTTTTGGAAAAGAACCATGGGAAGTAAACTATGGTGAAAAATGTGCAGTTTGTAACGTTCGCATTGATGAATATGG
>JAQBHN010000073.1:0-11770 GCA_032127635.1 Nitrososphaerota archaeon | reverse complement strand
TACGAAACGATGACCTGCAACACTAGATTGATGGGTATCACGTTTAATCCCACATGTTCTGTAAGGTAAATGATGACTTGTGGCATATATCCTGGCTCGCCACAACACGGTGCGACAAATCCTGATGGGATGGTAGCTCCGTAGTGATACGAAAAGCTGACTTCTGGCTGATAAACCAGTGTCCCGGAAACCAGCGAGAAAAATATTCCGTATCCGACAAAAGTTGCAGCAAAGATTTTTCGAGATTTTGAATTCCATGTGGCCAGTGCGATGATTGAGGAAAGATCTTTCCCCTTGCTTTCCACTTTCTCTCTGTGGTATCTGTACATGCCAAAAGCAATGGCTCCAAACGATGCCAGCAGAATAATGTAAAACCCGTAGGCGATTCTCTGTATGGCGCCTATTGCACTAGGAGTTAGCAGTTCGGGATCTTGGTATCTGCCATAAATTGCAAATACAATCACAATAGTTGCAAATCCCAAAACGATTAGTTTTTTGCCCTGATTCGTACTTTTTCTCTCCACAGCCATAACTTTTCTATGCGAAATTAAATTCTATCTTAGCTGAGTTTGGGAACAAAGATGTAGACTATTGCAATTATTTCAAGTCTGCCAAATATCATCAAAAACCCCAGGATGATCTTTGTCGCAGGATCTGTGTCAAAATCAATCACTCCTGCAGACAGCCCTCCGGTTGTAATTACTCCTACAGATTCAAAGAACGCATCTTGAAATGGGACGTCTTCTATTGCCGACAGGTGCAGTCCTGTGATTACCGCAATTGTGGGAAATAATGCCAAAATTATGAGTGTCGAAATGATTTCTTTTTTTGCCTGATCTGACAGTTCAGCTCTTCTTACTTTGCTAAATAACGCCCTTGCGTCTTTTAGATGCATCAATCTGAATATTTTCAGACCCCCCGCGGTAGAGAATCCGCAACCTCCTATGATCATCAAAATTATCAGAATGGCATGTGCCCCGCCGCCCAATCCTGCAAGACTGTCTATTTGCAATCCTGCAGTGGTGCTTGCAGACACGGAATAAAATGCACTTTGCATCGGATCCAAGCCGCTGATTGACATAAACAGAATGGTCGCACTACCTAGAATTGCAAAATATACCAAAACCTCTTTTCCGAGTTTTGGCGACAGGAATTTTTTCCTTACAAACGCATAGTGGAACGTAAATGGCAGTGCGCCCAGTATCATTGCGCCCATTAAGATTACGTTCTCCTGCCATACCAGCCCTTCAAGAATCGTGGACGTCGGCGTAAATCCTCCCGTGGCAAGAGTGCTCATCGCCAATGAGAAATTATCGATGATGTTACCCTCTCCAAACACATACAACAATGACGCCACAATTACAATGTAGATGGAAAAGATGACTGTAATTGTTAGGAACAGTTCTTTCATGTGCAGTGTTCTGCCTGAAATAAAACCGCGCATTGATTGCAGTTTGGATTCTGGATAGAATGCCGTGATTACCAAATAAATGAAACTCATTCCTCCTACCAGCTGGGTGTAGCTTCGAAAGAATGTGAAACTCTGAGAGAGTTTTTCCGGCTCATCAAATAACGATATTCCGCCCGTGGTAAACCCTGCGGCGCTGGAAAAGAACGCATTGCTGAATACCTCTGTGCTAGTTTCAGTACTTGGCAATACGTACAGATACGGAATAGTTCCAAACAATGTCAGTAAAAACAGGCTTGAAAACACCAGAATTGATGCTTGCTGCAGATTCAGACTGGATTTTTCACCATATGAATTCAGGAAAAATCCCGTAACCAGCAAAAGCACCGTGGTAAGGTAAATCCCCGTAGCTGCTGTGGTGTCTTCAAGCACCGTGGCAACTATGGCTGGAACAAGCAGCAGCACTCCTGCGAATTGTAAAACAAATCCAAGGTTCCCTAACACTGCTTTTACTGGCGGACTCAGTAAACGAGGGTGGGTGACCGTTGCGTCTCTGATGACGTTTGCAATGACTGTTTGGAAAATAATGCCGATCACTTGATTTTTCCTTGATATTACAGGAAGCTTCCTGATGTTGTTATCTCGCATTTTGTGCAATGCGTCTTGCAATGTCGATTTTTCATTAATCGTAATCAGAGGCGCAGTCATAATGTTTTGCAGTGTCGTGTTTTCTGCGTAAATCGTAACGTCGCTGACACTGCTCAGAATATCCTCGTCTGTGACAATTCCAACTGGAAGATTATTTTCATCTGTAACTATGATGTCGTCTGTTTCATAGCGATGCAGCATTCTGGCCGCCTCTCTGGTGCGTGTTTTTTGCCCGAGCATCAGAAAATCCTTGTTCATGTAATTTGTAACGTACTTGCTTAGAACATACGATACGGCCTTTTCTGAATCCGTTGACATCAAGCTACCTTAGTTGGGGATTTTAAATAATTTGGGGTTACGCGTGAGAATTGATCGTTAAAAAATAATCCGCAATTTTGAAATTACCAAATTTGATCTCGATAATTTGCTATCTTTATAAGCACTGAAGGGGAAGTTTTACGTATTATCATGGAAATTGATCAAGCACAAGAGCCTGATTATGACTCTGTAAAAATTGACTATGTTGGATTCGTTGATCCGTATGCTGTTGAAGGCATGGTTGTTCTGAAATCTGACAACGGCAAGGAGTTTCATATGAGGGCATTTTCTGGCGAAGTCGCAAAACACATCTCAAGTTTTGGTGAAACCACGGGTGAGGCAGCCCCGTCAATTTACAAGATGATTGAGGAAATCTGTGAACAAAATGAGATACTTCTAGTCAAAGTCAAAATCTATGAAAGTGGAGATGTGCTGCGTGCCAATCTGTACTTTACAGGCAGGAAAGACCTTGTACTGAGAAATTACCGCGCTTCAGACGCTATGGCGTTAGGTGCCTTTTACAACATTCCAATTCTTGTTAGGAAAAACCTTCTAAAAGAAAGCATGGAAGCTGAATAGCCCCATTCTTGATTAGAATTGTTTTTCTTCTAGCGTTCGGACAAAATGCCATGGATGAACAAGAGCAGCTGATGGACAATCTGCTAAACGTTGATCTCGAAATAATCGATGTCATAAGAGAACTGCACCAGAGTAATTGGGATTCCGCATCTCTGAAACAGCAAGTTGGAGATTTGCTGAAAATTCGAGATGAGATGGTGCAAGAACTGCTGTCATTAAAGGGCGATAATCATTCTTGTGATTGCGGCCATGATCATGCCCATGAATAACTAACTCAACCCTTCAAAAAAGTTATCTGGAAATTTTTTCTTAATTTTAATTATTTCCAATTCGTAATTTTTGATTTTTAATTGGATTTCCTCTTCTTCGCCCCCTTGAAGACTCTCTTTCTCTTTTTTCAACTTCTTAATTTGGCTTGACAATGTCTTGTACATTATTGAAAATTCTGGAAAATTTTCTGGAAGTTCCTCGCCCATGGTTAGATTAAATACGCATCCCACTAATACTGGTTGTGAAAATTCTGCTGTTTTCTTTACTGGTTCTATCCTCTGGCATGAGTTCTGCTTTCGGCGGTCTTGCAACTGCACAGACTCTTTCCGAAGATAAAATTCATTTTGTGGATGAACAAATTATGATAGTGTCCGATATTTCAAATAACCAGGATACACAACAAACATTTGCATATATTACACAGGTGAGAAACAACGACGACGTTGTAATTTCATTGTCCTGGTTGACTGGCTCCCTTTCTCCCAGACAATCCTTTTCCCCCGCCCAATCTTGGATCCCTGCAGAATCTGGAACATACCACATTCAGGTGTTTGTTTGGGAAAGCATTGACAGTCCGTCAGCTTTGTCTCCCCCTCTATCCATGACCGTGAATGTCAGTGAACGACAAACATGATTAATTAAAACATGCTTCATAATTCGGCAATCTCATCATCTATCAGTATAGCTTAGAAGGTTGATTAATCATCAGCACTTTTTCTTGTTATTTCTATGGTATATTATCCAATGTAAAAAATCATAACCTTTTTGATGTGACGTGATATCATTATGACGTATGGCCAATTTTGAAAAAGTCTACCAGGGGGTGGCATCGCAAATAATTCAAAGATGCCACGGTGCAATCAAAATTACCAAGCACGGAAAAATTATTGAAGTGTATGATACCAAACGTCATATTTGGAGTGACGGGCTGGCGGGTCTGATAATTAAAGAGGAATCGCGTAAATCTGGTTTGAAAGATTGGGAGGTTGCCAGGTGTATCAGGCCTCGTATAATTGCGTCACTTCTTGAGGACAAAAAAGGGCTATTGTCTACGCGATTGGCACCGGCTAGTGGAAGGAAAGTGCCTGGGAAAAAAGCGACACAAAGGATACATGCAACGTCGAAACCGACAACAAAAAAACCTCACAGTAAAAAATGACGATGATCAATAAACTACTTTTCTGATCAAATGTGGCTCTTTTAACATGATGACGTCGTCCCTAATTGACGACAAATCGACTTGTTTTAGATTGTGGTTTGTGATTACAATTAGCGCCTCACATCTGGTGCACAATATCGTCTTTCCGTTTGAGCGCCCCTCTCTAACCACGTCTCTTTCCAGCCTGTCTTCCTTTTGGCATGTGGGGCACAGCCTTGGCTCTTTTAGAATGGTGATTATTTCCTTGATGAAGATTGATTTCCCCATGCACTGTGATCTGCAATTGCCATTAAAGAATTATGGTGTTAATTGGTATCAGCAATCCGTTTTGAATGTCAAACCGCTTTAATCATTCAAAATTAGATCGAATGGTATTCAGTATATTTCCAATCTAACCAATTAACACTATTTCATGAATTTTCTTGAAAATATATTTTTGTAAACCTAGATGGCTTTTCTTAACAAATCATTCACTGCTTTAGAATAACTGTATGTCGAATTTTCCTTTTGTATCATTTTAGATTGGTAGTGTCTGATTTTCTTATCCAGGTCATCCTGAATCATTACTGTTACCCGTCTTGACATGGTGATAATTGCAATTCATCGTATTAAAATCACAAGTTATTTTTTTGCTAGTGCCAATTCTGCAATGCTGGTTTTTTAATCGATGTTATTTAATAATTTACAATATTTTACACTTTTTCTTGAAATAAATCATGCTAAATCTTAAATAGTTATTTGTATTATACATATTGATGTCGTTAGTTATAAAATCTGGCGATTAGATTGCGCTGCCCCGCAGAACAAAAAAGGCAATCAGACGTTTAGACGTTTGACCACGAGAGGGAATCTCTCATCGTTCTGCATTTTAGGGGCTTGCGCCTTTAATTTTCTTTAGATAAAATGTGCTGTTTTAGAAAAATAAAAAAAATTATGGTGAGAACCCTGTTCCGCTGACGCTTCTATCCCATGCGTCCACCATAGGGTTTTGTCTTCTTTCAAGTTCTTCCAAGTATCCGTTGGTTTCTCCTGCAGGAATGTAGAATGTTGCAGAAACAGTATCCCCAACACTTGCATCGCAGTTTGAAACAACGACTGATCTTCCAAGACTTGACTCACCTACACAACCATAATCCGTTACAGCGATAACTGACACTTCTTCAGTAACTAAAGTTGGAAGTATATTCCAAGGAGTTACGGTAAAAATTAGCACTACTGAAGTAGCGACAGCAACAACTGCTATGAACTTTAGCTGCGGTGTTTTCTTGTATTTTGTTTGTTGCATTTTTCCTCAATGCTATTTACACTTTACATGATATAAGCTGGTGACCATTTTTTAACTAGTGCTAACAATTTAGCATGTCCAAATTTTCTTGCAGTTGTGACATCGTAAAAATTGAATATCGCTGTCTGAATTGCTTTCAATTTTTGACAATTCGTATTTATTTGATCCGCACGTGGGGCATCCGTCGTCTATCATGTCAAACATCTTTCATTCTTTTTGAATAGTCGTAGTTGAAGATGTTTTGGGGCGTGATTTCAAGTGCCACTTCTGTTTCCGAATTTTTTTTCAGATATTTTGACAACGTTGATTCTTTACTTCCCAAATATTTGTTCATTAAAATTTTAAGAATTTCTTGCCCCTTATTTTCAATAATTTTCACATTCCCTGTTCCACGCGTACCTTTGTATGGCGGTTTGTCCGTTGCTATTTCAAATCCGCATTTTGGATTATTTTGAAGATATGAGACGATTTTTGCTGTTCGCTTTGTTGCACAATAAATTTTCCCGTTGATCTGCTCATACCACAATGATATGATGCTTGGTGTCCCATCAGGTTTTACAAAGGCAATTCTTATTGGAATCTTTGAATCTGAAACGAATTGGTCAATTTGGATCCCTTCTACTTGTTGCACAGCAAACTCTCCATTTGATTGATGATTGTTCTTGTATAGCAATAGTCGCAAGACCATCCGTAAAATTCCTTTCCACAGCCGGTACATCTTTGAGTTTCGAATCTTTTCACGAGTAAATTCCGCCTTTTCTCTATATTAGGAGCGTCCCTGATTCCCCCTAGTGCCAATGCTGAAAAAATTGTCCGTAGTTAAAATACGAATTCTCTAGAACGCAATCATGAAAACAATGTTGTTTTTGTTTTTGATAATCCTTGTTTCGCTAAACCCCGCATACGCGCACAAATTAATTAGCCATGATGATACTCACAGAAATTTTGAATCTGCACTGCAAATTTTAGATCATAAAGTTTCGTGGGCAATTTATGAAAATTTGGGGGAAAACGAGGCAAAGTTCTACACTTTTGAAGCCGCCAAAGGGGATTCATTTTATGCCAGTATTGCGGTTCCTAAAATTGAGGGCTTGGAAGAATATTCCCCGACTCTTGTTTTAGTGGGCGATGATAATTTTGAAACGAAAAAAATTAACTACGAAAAAAATTTTCCCGGGGATGAATTCTATGAGCCGTTTGGACAAATAACCTACTGGGAAAGACAGGAATTGAAGACAGAAATTCCAGCGGATGGGACGTATTTTCTTGTTGTGATGGATGAAAAAAATCAAAATGGAAAATACAGTTTGGCCATCGGAACTGTTGAGGATTTCTCACTTGTTGACTTTTTTACCCTCTTGCCCAAAGCCTGGATAGACACAAAATTATTTGTAGATGACTATGATTCAATTACTGTGTCAGTTTTGATTTTGTTTGGACTTGCTAGCGTTCTGGCATTGGCCATGTTCAGAAAAAAATTAATGAGATCTGGATAAATCACGTTTTTCTAGTAAATTGAAATTACACTTTACAACTGCATCCTTTTTGTTTTAGAATTTGGATTTGCTTTGATGGGCTGTCTACATATTCGTCCTGCTTTGATTTGCCTGTTGCATTTTTGGCATCTAAAGGGCTTTGATGGTTGTATCCTCTACGCTTCATTTCATTCACCTGCTCTTTATGCCTGAGATACAAAGCGTGCAGTTTCCCCACCCATCTGATGGTTTCAGGATGTTTGGAATATCCCTTTTTGTTTTGAGTGATAATCACCCACATGGCATGTAGCTCACGATGCTCGCCTAGTAGGTGGTTTCTACATAGTTTTTCAACAGGAATGTCCCAAATTCTCATTTGGCTTTCCTGGATCGTGGCTTTGTTCTTAAAACAGCCTTACAGCACATACATCTGGCATTATCTGATAGTACAAAAATTCCACAAAACGTGCATCTTTTTTGTCCTATCTCATACCTGATTCTGTTGGGAGCCGGTAATGCCTTGTATCTTTCACAAATATTATTGCATGTTCTACCCATTGATTTCACCTCCGATTTTTTCTTTGATTTCTCTGGACCTATCCCTAATTGTTACTGCACTAATGCCTGAGGCCTTTGAAATTTTCATCTGAGTGATTTTTTCACCATTCATCAATGATGCGAGATTGATTGCAGCGGCAGCCATCGCCATTGGATTTTTACTGGTTGAGACGTTTTTCTTTTCGCAGATAGTTAGTATTTTGAAAGACAATCTTTCAGTTCTCTCTGATAGTCCCACTGCTTTTGAAACACGCGTGACAAATTCCATTGGGTTGTAAGTCTCAGGATATAATTCCAATTCTTTCATCAGAAATCTGTACACTCGTTGCAAATTCTTTTTCTTCAGGTTTCCAGCATCGGCTATGTCTTGCAGCGTTCTTGGGGTATCGGTTAACCTGCACGTCATGTACACTGTAGCGCATAACATGGATGACGTGGATCTTCCTGCAAGAATTTTCTTTGCGGCGATTTTTCTAAACAAGTATGCTGTCTCTTCCACCACTGATTCAGGTAATGCCAGTTTTGATCTAATTCCGTCTAATAATGTAAATGCCTTCTGAAATGATTTGACAGAAATAGACGACCTGCTGTTTCTATCCCACATTCTGAGACGATAAAACATCCTGCGATTCTCGATTGACAGTCTTTTGCCTGAAGAATCTTTGTCTTCGGACTCCATTATCGTGGATAGCCCTCTATCGGACATCTTTAATGATGTCTTCATGCCTACTCTGGAGCTATTTTTGTTATCTTGCTCACTAAACCCGCTGAATTCTGCAGACACGCTAATTATTTTTTCCAAAGAAACGGCTCCGCAATTGCTGCATGCAATTTCCCCTGTGTCTGTATCGGTAATCATGCTGTTTTTTTTGCAGTTTGTTTGATGAACTAATTCAGTCGACATACTCAAATTTCAGGATTGAATTATTTAAGGCGCCTATATTTTAAAATCTAGTGCTAATCTGAGCCTATATTGCACCCAGTCACTGTATTTTTGGCACTAGGATGTTTTTCCAACTTTGCATAAATAAAATAAGAATAAAATGATCACAGTTGCCTCACATTGTTCTGAATAAGGAAGTGGATCTTTTCGAATTTTCAAGATCCTTTTTACCCTATTTCCAAAAATCGCCGCTGATAAAAATTTCAAACATCTATGTTGAAAACAACGGGCTCACTGCATTATTACGAGTGGTTGTAATTGATGAATTGCATCAAGAATTTTTTATTCAAATTTCTACTGGAACAAAAAAAACAACTATCCGACTGCTGCCTCTCACTGATCCTGAAAAAACGGATTCTGTGAAGAGATCCATACCTTTAGTTTATTGGCAACTGAAGAAATTTGATTCCAGTCTTGTTGTTACCAAATCAAACCTTTGGGAATATGTTAACATGGAAATTTCACCATGACCACGTTCAATTTGTCTGGAAATTCATCGCTAAATCGAGAACTAGTTTTTAAAATCAGCACAGATGTGAAGAATTTTCAACATATAATGCCGAATTATTTCAAGTCACTGGATATTGTTAGTGATGATGAAACCGGCATAGTTGTTTTAGAAAAAATAAATTTTTTAGGACAATCTGTGAAAGTTAAAACAAAGCATCTTGTCACACCTCCAAACATCCACAAAGTCTCTATATTGAACGGCCCGTTGAAAGGAACTTCTTTTACTGAGCGCTACGAACCTGCTTCATATGGTACATTGATTTCTATCTCTGTAAATTTAGAAATAAACGGCCCTCTGAAGTTTATTCCATTTGTCGGTAGAATTCTTAGAAGAAAAATGAGTTCAGTGATGGCTGAATTCATTAATTGTGCAGAAAAATATTCCGCCCAGAACGGCTTGCCATAAAGTTAGCACTATTTTAATTGGTTAGCACCTGTATATATAATATTTTTTGACAAGACCAACATGGGCGTGCCTATAGTCGTGATTGGTGCAGGCGTAGGGGGGCTCACCACTGCCGCACTACTGTCTAGCAATGGCCATAAGGTCAGAGTCCTAGAAAAGTCATCAAAGTTGGGGGGCCGCACTGCCTCAATGGTGTTTAGAAACCATGTACTTGATAACGGGTTTCACATAATGCCATTTTATAAAAAATCTGCAATTTTTAGCGTGCTTAAGAAATTAAATATTGAATCTCATTTGAAGCTTGCAAAAGTAAACGACATTGCATTTTATTCAGCAGACGGATTTCATGCTTATCCTAAAGGTATACTTGATTTGCTAAAACTTTCATTACTTCCTTTTAAAAGCAGGTTGAAACTTTTAAGAATTCTACTTCCTTTGGCATTCACCTCTATAGAAAAGACTGAATTGTGGGATGACACACCTCTGACAGATATCACTAACAATTTGGATTCTGAAACAAATGCTTTTTTTGAATCTGTATGCATGCTGGCATTTGCAGATACTGCAGATCACATATCTCTAGGTGAATTTGCTCGTACTATAATTAGAGCAAATCCGTTTAAAGGAGGAACAAGCGAATTCGCATATCCTGACAATGGCGGGTATGATTCTATTTCTCATGTCTTATCTGATTATATCTTATCGAAAAACGGCGAGGTTCATACACTGCAATCCGTAAAAAAAATCATCGTTGAAAATTCAAGGGTAACAGGTATAGTTGTAAAAGACGCGGGGGGATCTGAACAGTTAATCCCTGCAAACTGTGTTGTTGTCTCATATCCTGCATACCATGCACTAAATCAATTGTTTGAAAAAAATATCATCGATGATAAATTTGTACAAAAAATCAACAGATTGAATAAGACCACTTCTGTCATTGAGGTCCATTTTGCGCTGAAATCAAAAATTGATTCACGCCAGGTCGTATTTCCCGTCGGCGATGAATATGTCACCAAAGGGATATTCTTTATTTCCAACATCACTCCATCTGTTTCCCCTCCAGGCGAGCACTTGATTATTGCGGGAACTCCTGTAAATCCTGAGATTACTGATGATCCAAATGCTATCAAAAGCATTGTTGATAAAATGAGAAATGAGATCTCGTCAATTTATCCTAAATTTGAGCCTGAATTAATTTGGGAGCGCCCCATGGCCTGGAAATTAGTCGAATCCGTAGTAAAGGAGCCTGGAAAAGTTTGGAAATCCAAGATGCCCCACCAAATTCCTGGAATTGATGGGCTGTTTTTCGTTGGAGATTCAACTGTAAGTTATGGCATTGGGACTGATTCCGCTGCACATAGTTCTATTCTGTGCTCTCCGAAGATTGAATCTTTTTTAAAGTCTTAATTTTTTAATGATCCCGCACTTCTAATGATTTTTGGCAGCTCTTCCAGATTTACCTCTGAAATTATTTTTGCGTCAAACTTTGGGATTTTTTCTGATTGCATCGCATACCCTCCAACTAAAATTGGAATCTTGCATTCGTCGCTAATTTTTCTAACTAGTCTTTGACCAGCTAAAATATTGTCCGGCAATGTAATCGAGATGAATACGATGTCTGGCCTGTTGTTTTCAATAAAATTGATGATTGATTCTGTTGGTATCGATGTTCCCATATTGTATACCTTGAATCCTTTAATTGAAAGATATGTTTCCAACACGTCGCATCCCAAATGATGCTCCTCTCCAACCGGAACACATATCAGAATTTTTTTCTTATTTGCTAACCCTGACACACTATCCATGATTATTTTGACCAGTGTTTGAGCGACGTTACTTGCCACATGCTCTGTTCCAATACTTATTTTATTATTTGCCCAATCTTCTCCGATGTCATACATTACTTGTTTTAGAATTTTATCAAAAAAATCCGCCGGATTGAAAATTTTTGTATACTCTTGATATATTTTTACACAATCCTCGATGTTCCCTTCTGTTAATTTCTTGTAAAGGTGTTCTTTTGATTTCTTTGTCGACTCTTCTCTTTTTTTGACGTCTTTTGGATTGTAGGATGCTAGTACTGAAAGAATTTTGGGATTGTCTCTATATTCTATCGGAATGTCATCTTTTGCGACTTCTGATGCTTTTCCAAGATATTTTACAATTTCTTGCTTTGACGTACTTTTCTTTGAATCCCAGACACTTTTGACC
>JAQBHN010000072.1:0-4892 GCA_032127635.1 Nitrososphaerota archaeon | reverse complement strand
TTACACCTTGACTGATATCTGGACTTTGTGAGTGAAGTTTTAAATCAACTTTACAACTATCTCCATCAAACATCAAATCTTTGTTATCATAACCAATTTCTTTTATTGTTTTTCTGACTAACTCTTCTTGAGCCTTTTGATCAAATACTGCCTTTGATGTGACTTCTCCTGATACAACTACATAATTAGTTGTAACCATTGTTTCAACTGCTACTCTTGAATCCGGATCTTGTCTAAGATATTCGTCTACAAATGCATCAGAAATATTATCACATACCTTGTCTGGATGTCCTTCTGTTACTGACTCAGATGTAAATAGAAAATTGCTGGTCATAAAACCACTTACTAGAGTTCGTTTTCTAGTTTGATAAATAATACATTGTTACCTCTTACGATAACTCTGCCATAATTGGCAATTGTTTTACCGTCGTGAAGTTCTTCTGCATCAGTCATAATCAAATTCATATAGGAATCTACGTTGTCCATCTTTCCTTTGTACTCTACTTCATTTTTCAGTCTTACTGTAACCTTCTTCTTGATACTTTTTTGAAGAGTTGTTAGAGGTCTTTTTGCGCTAGGAGTTGGTTGGGACACTAATTGTTCACTTGTTTTGAAACCTTGTTCTCTAGCATAAAAGCCTTACCTCTTTTATGAAAATTGAAATTCCTTAAATTTTTTCTTCTTTTTCTAATAATTATCCAAATGATCTCTACAGGTTTACAAAAATTAGACAAATTCTTGTCAGGTGGAATTCCTGATAATGTAATTGTAGATGTTTTTGGTGAAAATGGAACTGGAAAAACTCTATTCTTATTACAATTGTCTATAAATTCAATTAAAAATGGTGGCAATGTTCTGTATTTTGACACTACAGGCGGATTTAGACCCGAACGAATAGTTGAAATTCAAAAAGAATTGGAAATAGAGATTAACCTATTGGAAAAAATTACTGTATCCAGAATTACAAACACTTCTGAACAAATCAAATCAATTACCAATCTTGAACAAAGTGATTTTTCTTTAATAGTGATTGACAATGTCACTGATTTGTTCTCTTATGAGTATCAAAAAGACGAATCCATGTTTGAAAAAAACTTGCTATTTATGAAATACATGCATAATTTATCAAAATTGGCAGTTACAAAAAAAATTCCAATTATAATTACCAATATGATTAGAATGGCAAATGATATCGAAATAGAAAACATGCAAAACGCAATTGATCCTTACACGCATATCAAAATTCATCTTTTTAAAAATTCATCAAAATTTAATGGTCAGATTTATTGGGCATTGAAAAAAGAAAATTTTTCTTACACCATTAATAAAATTGGACTATCTGACAATAGTGAAGATTTTTAATGGCCTGCTCTTAGGTTAAACGATGGCAGGAATTTTCGATTCAATACCAATTATTACCGTAGTTTTATTTGCACTTGGCTTAGTGGGTGTATTCGTTTATGAAAGATCACGATCAAGTGACACAGTCAAACCCTCTTCTTAATTCTTTTTTGTAATTTTAGAAAATGGGGTGACGAATAATTCTATTCTACCTTCTAGTCCTGGTTTTGCATTAAGTCCAGTAATTGAAACAATTTCCCCCAATTCACATTTGTCGATAATTCTTGATAGATTTCTCCAACCCTTTACCCAAATTTGCCCCGTATCGTCTTCCACAAACATTTCTGAAAGCGCTATTGATTCACCTGATTTTGTTTGAACTTCACGTCTTTCAGGAACTTTCAACACTATTGCTTCAATGCAATAGCTTGCATCTATTTTGATATCGTTGATTTTTGTTCTAAGTTGAGACAATGAGGGAATTGATTCATCGTTGTCTAATTTTCTTACAAAAGAATTTTCATCTAATGTGATTGAATTCCCATAAATTTTTGATGGCATACATTCTATGACATCACCTTCTGCACAGATGCTAGTTGAGTTTGAAAAATCACTAATGTTGAATAGGTTCTTTTTGTTATCAACGGCCAAAATCATATTTTTGCCGCTTTCTGTTGATGTTATGGACAGAACTCTTGTGATTACCGGTCCTGCTTCCTTGCCGCCTTCAATCTCAATTATTGTAGCATCATTACCGTGAATTTCCAGTCCTTGATTTCCTGATTTTACTCTGACACCGAGCAATCTTACTTTTGCAGATTGTGAAATCATATTTGGAATGGCGGATTCGTCTTTCCCCCATAACACTACCCTCATCCCACTCCCATCTTTTCCTTTCAGCCTCATTCTTAGTGCTTTTCCAGGTACGCCACGAGAATTTGTAAATTCCATTCCACTAATCACTCCGTCAATAGTTCCAGAAACCACTAGATCTTTTTGCCCCTCTTTAGATTCGCTGACATCTTTTGTAATGGTATCGATAGTCGGAATTTCACTTTTGGTATCTGCAGTTTCTATGTTTGATCCTGAACCAATGTTGATTGTTGGAGAGCCATCCAGATCAGATTTTACATAAGCTTTTATTATTTTGATTAGATCTCCGGGTTTTAGACTTTCAATACCTGGAAGATTAGCTTTTTCATCCCATAATTTCACACTGGCTGTGGAATTTTTGTCATATACAGTCATTGTTCTGAGATAGAACGGAGAACCGTCTTTTCTGGAAAATTGTTTTGCAGGCGAGAGATTCAAAACTCTTGTCTCTAATGAAATTTCTTTCGCACCTGCGTACAGATCCTTTAAACTAATTTCAAGCTTTTCTGGTTCTGATAATGCCACCCCATAATCCGAAGCAATTAGAAACAATGCGCCTTGGTCTGTCAGATAGCCTGCACCAATTTTTTCTTTCTTTTGCTTAATTTGCTCTTCAAGATCACTTTTAGTTAATTCTGGCTTCTGTGCAAGTAACTTACCGATAAGATTTTCAAATTCAGACAACTCATTTTTGCTAAACTCATTCTATTAATAAAAATTTCATTTCTTTGAAATTTTATTTTTTTAACAAGATGATCGCATGGGCATATTTTATCCAATTTTTAAATCTAGCAGATCGATAATTTTCTAAATCTCTACATGATTTAACGTGATTAATTCAAATTTCCCAAAAATATCTCGATTTATCTCACTAACTAAATTAATAGGAAGATCGCAACTTTGGTATGTCCTGTATCCATGTTGACCATCTATCAAAATTATATGGTTCAGTTCATGCAGTGGATGGTCTTACTCTATCAGTAAAATCAGGCCAAGTTTTTGGATTTCTAGGCCCAAACGGTGCTGGAAAATCCACCACAATCAAACTCCTTACCACTCTCATCCCGCCATCAAGTGGCTCATTGACTATTTTGGGCGTTGATGCTGTAGCCGAACCCCTTAAAATTCGTCATAAGATTGGGGTTGTTTTACAACAACCAAGCTACGAGCCTACGTTGTCAGTGGAAAAATCCCTTGAAAAATACGGGATGATGTGGAATGTACCTAAAGCCGAATGTAAAAAAAGAATGGAACAACTTTTGAAAGACTTTGATCTAGTTGAAATTCGTAAAAAAAGAAACGAAGATCTGTCCATTGGTCAAAGAAGAAGAGTCCAAGTTGCACGTGAATTCATGCATGACATGGAATTACTGTTTTTGGATGAACCTACCGTCGGATTGGATCCTAGTGCTAGAAGAAAATTACTGGATTATTTAAAAAACAGAGTTAAAACAGGTCTGACAATTTTTTACACAACGCATATTCTATCTGAAGCTGAATACCTGTGTGATCAAATAGCCATTATCGATAAGGGCAAAATTATCACTGTGG
Source organism: Nitrososphaerota archaeon (assembly GCA_032127635.1). Classification (GTDB taxonomy): domain Archaea; phylum Thermoproteota; class Nitrososphaeria; order Nitrososphaerales; family Nitrosopumilaceae; genus Nitrosopumilus. The sequence goes on along the minus strand of JAQBHN010000072.1, from coordinate 1,127 downwards.
ATTCGCCTGATGCATTAAAAAATAGATTTGGAAAGGAAAAAACCATAAAAATTCATCTATTAGAAAAACAACCTGAAATCATTTCTTTTTTGTCTGGTATTCCAGACTGCAAAATTGATTTTGAAACTGGAACGAATATAATAATACGCTCGGAGCAATCCGAATTAGTACTGTTAAAAGTATTGAAAATACTCAACGAGAATGGAATTGAGATTGAAGATCTGTCGGCTGTACCGACAAATCTTGAAGAGATCTTTTTAAACATGATGAGAGAAAATGCATCCAATAATTAGACTTGTTAACAGAAATCTTACGATTTCTCTCAATCCCGGGTTTTTAATTTGGCAAGTAATTTTTCCTTTAATCTATATCTTTGTGGCCGGGTTTGCATATGCGCCATTAATCAACGCTGTTCCATTTGGAAACAAGGAACTCGACTATCCTGCATTTTTAGCATCTGGCATGATCGGATTTAACATAATGAATAGCACGCTAATTTCTGGCATCATTATTTGGAATGATAGAAAACACGGAATGTTTGAACAAATTATGTCTGGACCATTCACTAGGAGTCATTATATTCTAAGCAATATTTGCACTATAGGCATAATCGGGTTAGTCAGTGCCGCACTGATAGCCGTAGTCGGATACCCTGTATTTTTTGAATCTGTAGAATTTTCATTTGTCACAATTCCAATAATCATTTTTGGCGCCATTACCGGCTCAGTACTTTTTGGCTCATTGGCATCAATTATCTCAACCAGATTGCGCTCAAGTGAGGGATTTAACGTAATTATCAACACTGTCTTTCTTTTCTTTGCTTTTGTCAGTACCGCGTTTTATCCAGCAGATGGTGCGCCTGAACCCTTACGAACTGCATTTTATCTGAATCCGTTAACATACCTTGTGGATGTGATCAGAGCAGGAATTTTTGGAACTATTACTGAATTTGTTATTGTTGAAATGATAATACTGGTGGCAATTGCATCAACATTATTTGTCATTGCTTCACGATTACTTACAAAATTAGACTTTTAGTAATAGGATTATTCTTTAAATTTTTCATATGATTCATTGATTTTTTTAATAATGTCCAAATTTTCATATTCTACTAATTTTAAATTTGG
>JAQBHN010000071.1:0-14296 GCA_032127635.1 Nitrososphaerota archaeon | reverse complement strand
ACAAACTTATGTGGAACAAAGTCATTGACGAGAACACCGACTAGCGATGCTGATAGACGAAGCATGCGTTGGTTGCATAATAAACCAAAGTATTAAAGTGTCAAAAGCAATAGGAGCCGATGACGGATTGAGTAACAATTTAGTGAGATCATTTGATCCTAATTAATTTCAGGCTGATCGCATCTAATAATACAAGATTTGATTTTAGGATATAGCATATTACAATAACCAATTCGGATTTATTAATGGGATTTAGTCTTTGATACTCATGACTGCGACTGGAATGTGGGTAGAAAAGTATCGACCAATGAAACTTTCTGAAATTGTGAATCAAACTGAAATTATTGGCAGTTTGGAAGCTTTGATCAAAGATCCAACAGATATGCCACACTTGATGTTTTCAGGTTCTGCAGGAGTCGGAAAAACTACTACAGCACTGTGTGTTGCAAGGCAAATTTTAGGAGAGTATGCCAAAGACTATACCTTAGAGCTAAATGCATCTGATGAGAGAGGAATTGGAATGGTTAGAGAGAAAGTAAAGAAATTCTCAAGATTTGCAGGAATGGATGAAGTCCCATTCAAAATTATAATTTTAGATGAAGCAGACGAGATGACAAACGATGCACAGACTGCTCTAAGACGGATTATTGAAGATACTGCAAAGATTTGCAGATTTATTTTCATTGCCAACAATATTTCAAAAATCATAGACCCGATTCAAAGCAGATGTGCTACCTTCAAGTTCACATCCGTTCCTGAAGAAGACGTTGTCGGTAGATTGGAAGAGATTGCTAAAAAAGAGAAAGTAAAGACTGAGAAAAAAGGACTCAAAGCAATTTATGAATATTCTGAAGGTGATTTGAGACACGCAATCAACCTAATGCAGGCAACTGCCAGTATTGGAGACATCACAGAAGAGAATGTAAAGTCATCAGCCGGATTGACTAAAACAAGTGATGTTGATGAAGTTCTAAAAATTGCACTTGCCGGAAAAGTTCTAGAAGCCAGAGAAAAAATGATTGAGCTAATCAAAGTTTATGGAATGTCTGAATCGGATTTTCTAAAATACATCAACTCCGCAGTGTTCAAATCAAAACATGAAAAATTGGCAGACATTTTGGAAATAATTGCCAAGTATGATTACAGAATACTAGTTGGAGCAAATTCTGAAATTCAACTATCTGCAATGTTGGCAGAACTAGCTAGAGTAGAAAATTAAAACGCAGAGAGAGGGATTTGAACCCCCGTATGCTTGCGCACACAGGCTCTCAAGGCCCGCGCCCTACCGAGCTAGGCGACCTCTGCAAAAAATCTTGGATAATAGCGGTTAAAATCTGTTGATGAAAAATAGAAAAATAAGAAAAAAGAAAAAAATTCTTTTTAATCGTGTGCGTGAGGGTTTTCAGATCCGGATTTCATTAGTATGTAAGTTCCGGCTGCTTTCTCGTGCCATTCTTGGTTAGCAGATTCGATAAGAATTGCTCCTTCTGGACAGATTTCTTGACAAGCCATACAAACAGTGCAATCATGTTCTCGGATTGGCATTGATTTGTCTGTATAATCTAATCTTTCGTCTTGTTCTGTCTTACCGGTACCGTCAAAAGTTTTTCCAATAACATCTTTTGCTGGAATATCTTGTTCGGTTCTGAACCATTCGAATGTTTGAACTGGACATACACTCATGCAAGCGCCAGCTGCAACACACGAATCCCAATCGACTGCGACAGAAGTGCCATGAATTCCTAGAGGAACTTGTTTTTCTCCTCTTGCTTCGTAGGCTGCTATCACATCTTCGTTTGAAAAGGCTGCACCGTCAGTTCTTCCGTCACCCCAAATATAGTGGAAATTTTCACCATCTGAATGGCTTGTTTTTCCTTTTGGTTTTACATCGTTGTGACAAAAATCTTCAGGGATTTGTAGATCTACCATGGTTTGGTTATTTCAGAATATTATTTAAATCTAGATAAAATTAGTCGGGACTAAATTTAAAAATAAATAGAAAAATTAAAAATTTCTAGGTCAAGATATTTTAGATTACAAAGTTTTTGCAGCGCTTTCGTGTTTTTCAACATTTGCTTGGTCAACTTTGATAGCTGCCGGTGGACATACTGAAACGCATGCCATACACCAGATACAATCGTGTTCTCTGATTGGATCTGCCTTGTCTGTAAGATCTTTGCGTTCGTCTTTTACATCTTTTCCAGTACCTGCAAAGGTTTGACCAACAACATCTTTGGCCGGAATATCTTTTTCAGTCCTGTACCATTGGAAGACTTGTACAGGACAAGCCTCAATGCAAGCACCATCTGCAACACATGAATCCCAATCCACTGCAACCATCGTACCGCTGACACCAAGAGGAACTTGCTCTTCGCCTCTTGCCGCATATGCTGCAACAACGTCTGCATCTACTAACACTTCAGCTTGTGAGCCATCAGTGTTTTTTGTTTTACCTGGACCCCACATGATATGGAAATTTCCATCATCGAGGTTGATTTTTCCAATTGGCTTTAGGCCTTCAGGAAAATTTTCTGCTATTGGCATGATACAATTTTCTTGGAGTTATTATTTAAAGCTAGATAGATCCGATACGAGCAAACAAGTAAAGAATCGATCAAATAGGAAGGGAAAATTCCTTACGTTCATAACGATCAAGGATCAATACTCTGGATATGGATATTATCAAGTATGATGTTTATAGAGGACCAAACCTTGGAGTGTACGTTGCTGTCAACGACAGTATCGGTCTAGTTCCAATGGGATTTGCTCAAACCAAGTCTGACAAGCTTGCAGAATATCTAAAAATAGAAATTTACAATACCGCCATTGCAAATACCAGATTAATTGGTGCATTGTCAGTAATGAACAATAAGGGAATATTGCTTCCAAATACAGCTTACCAAAATGAATATGATTATCTAAAAGATGAAACGGATTTGGAAGTTGGAGTTTTAGATACCAAATTTAATGCAATTGGAAATGTAATCTGTGCCAATGACAAAGGAGCGGTTGTATCCCCTCTGCTATCAAAACAGGATTGTCAAACCATATCAGATGTTTTGGGAGTAGAGGTACTTCAGAAAAAGATTGCAGGGTTCAACCTGACGGGTGTTGTCCTAGTAGCAAATGCGACTGGTGCTGCAATCCATCCAGAAGCAAACGAGGAAGAAATGAAGACAATATCGGATTTTCTAGGCGTAAAAATTGAGCCGAGCTCCATAAACAATGGCGTCCCATATGTCTCGTCTGGAATTTTGGTAAATAATCATTGCATGGTTGTAGGATCAATGACGAGCGGTCCTGAGATCATGATGTTGACTAGAGCATTTCTAAATTAAGAATAGATTTTGGATCCTCAGTTAGCTTTTCTAAAGATATGGTTCCTTCAGTTCCGTTCACCATATCTTTGAGAATGACATTTCCATTTTCTAATTCCTGCGGTCCAACAATTATTGCAAATTTAGCATTTGTTGCAATGTCCATTTGCTTTTTCATGTTACGTCCTGCCAAATCAATATCAGTTGGAATGTTGTTTAGTCTCAATAGCGACGTAATGGAATGAGCAACTTTTTGCATTTCTTCGTTTATGTATAGCACGGCAACTCTGTTTTGATTTAATTTAGAAATTATTTTTTGATCTTGCATTGTCAGGATGATTCTTTCAACCCCGCCTGCAACTCCTGTTGCACCAATATCTTCCCTGTTGAATGCTTTAGTCAGTGTGTCATATCGTCCACCGCCTGCCAGTGCGCCTAGAGTAGAATTTTTATCAAACACTTCAAAGACTATGCCCGAATAGTAGTCCAATCCTCTAACAATTCCGAAATTGATTCTGACATTTGAAACTCCCCTATTCTCTAGCGAGTCGATTAATTGTTTTAGTTCATTCCAAGATTCTAGCTGTGAAACATCAAATGCTTTTTCTACGTCTGCAATAGAGCCTTTGATTTGTGAGAATTCCAGAATTTTTTCCAGTTTTTCTGTTGCATAGCCCTTGTCTTGGAATTCTTTCAGGATTTGCTCCTTTGATTTTTTTGCAATCTTATCTACTGCACGTAAAATATCAGCAACTAGTTCCGGATCTTTTGAATCAAAGACTTTGTTGATGTAAGACTCTACAAGATTTCTGTGATTGACATCAATTGTGATATCCTTGAGCAATAGAGAATCAAATAATCTGGATGTAATTTCTATGATTTCTGCTTCCGATTCAAGGCTAGCCTTGCCATAAATTTCGATATCCCATTGGTGAAAGTATCGGTATCTTCCTTTTTGTGGCTCATCATATCGAAACACTCCTCCAAATGCGGAAATTTTTGCCGGAAGTTTCATTGATTTTTGGGCAGTCGCATACCTTGTGAGCCCCATTGTAAAGTCAAAACGTAATGCTACTTCTCTCTCCCCTTTGTCTTTGAAATAATAAATTTCGTCTCTAATTCCAGGGCCAGACTTTGTTTCTAGTGTTGACAATAGCTCGATTGGAGACGGATCCATGAATGAAAATCCGTACAAGTTTGACAACTTCTTAAAATGAGACCTAACGTGCTCAATGTCTGCGTTTTCTTCACCTTCAAAGTCTTTCATTCCACGTGGTAGTTCCAAGATGATTAGATGTTGGATAGTAGTGATTTAGATATTTCTGTGATAACTAGCAATAGGCATAAATGAATACAAAGAATTTGAAGAATGCATCATGAGAGTAACCGTAAAAGAAGGATGGAGTGAGAAAAGCAAGTATGCGATAATTGCCATGATTGTCAGTATTGTAGCAATAATCGCTGTAGTGTTATTAGACTAGTTTCTTTTTGGAGAAAATACAGATAGCCAATAGTGCATTATTTTTCTGTTCAATTCTACAAACGTATCAGCATTGTCATTCCATGTCTTCGTGGTATTCTTTATCGATTCAATATTTGATATTGCAAGTTTGTTGCACATAGAGCGGAATTTCAGAGCCTCCTCACTCATATTTTCCACTAGATCTTGTGCAGTCTTTGGGAATGTTGATCCTGAACTATTTAGAAATTCTTTGCATAGTGAGGTATTTGCAGTAATTGCGTTTCTCCATGACTTGTAGCATTCATTTTGTAAATCAAATAATGTTTGTTGTACATGTGGAACTGAAGTCTCGAGCTCTGTGAAATACTTGTTGTTTAGTTTGTCTAGAACTTCAAAATCCTTGGTTTCACTCATGAATTTACTAGGAAATTTACGGATTTAAGATTTTTGAAATAATTTGCGGCTAATTTACGATTTTGCCTGGACAGATATCGGCCTCTGACCAAACTTTACAAAAATTGCATTGGCACTTTCTATAAGAGACTGCGTATAGGGATAGTCTTTGTTTCCAATAACATCGTTTTTGATAACACTCAGATAGTTTCTTAGTTGTTTTACTATTCTTAGTTTCTTTGATTTTGATGCCTCATAGTTTTTCAAATCACTCAGGTTTGCAGAAATATCGCAAAGTTTGATTAGTTTTGCACTGAATGACGATTCTCTGAGTTGAATGACATATGCTTGCTCTCTCTTTTTTCTAGTCAGTGTCATGTCTTTTGACAGAGATGACACCAGCACGGCAATTTCACTTTCAAACTGCTCGTACAAATTATCAAAAGTAGTTTCAGTTTTTTCTATTGTGTCATGAAGCCACCCAGCACAAAATATCTGCTCGTCAATCACACCCAAACTTTTGAGTCTGTTTACAACATCATCCAGATGTTTTGAATAAGGTGTAGTTCCATCTGCTCTGAATTGTCCTGCATGTTTGCTCTTTGCAAACAATTCCGCACTTTTTACCAGATCCAAAATATTCCACAGCTCTGAATGTTTCACTCAATATTAGCCAAGTAAACTATATTCCAAAGAAAAATTGTATTGGTATATGGCAATTGAGAAGGCTGTTCTTGCAGACGATCTGGAAATCTGCAGAATTCTCAACGGAATGTGGCAAGTTGCTGGGGGTCACGGTCAGATTGATTCAGAACTAGCAGTTAGTGACATGGAAAAGTATCAAGATTCAGGATTTACAACGTGGGATTTGGCAGACATTTACGGTCCTGCGGAATCTTTGATTGGTGAGTTTAGGAAAAAAATAGGTCCAGAGAAAAAATTTCAAGCACTAACAAAGTTTGTTCCAAATCCAGGTCCAATGAGCAACAGCATAGTAACCCACTACATAGATCAGTCATTGAAAAAAATGAAGACAGACTGTATTGATCTGCTGCAGTTTCACTGGTGGGATTACAATGATGCGAGTTATCTTGATGCGCTAAATAATTTATCAAAGTTACAAAGTAAAGGAAAAATCAAACATCTAGGACTGACAAACTTTGATACAGAGAAAGTAAAGATCATGAAAGAGCACGGGTATGATCTAGTGTCAAACCAGGTTCAGTATTCCATTTTAGACCAAAGACCGGACAGACTGATGGCTCCATTTTTTGCAAAGCACGGAATGAAGATTCTATCCTACGGAACTTTGCTTGGAGGGTTTTTCTCTGAGAAATATGTAGGAGCAGATGAGCCACACAGAGGTAATTTGGCCACATCCAGTCTACAAAAATACAAAAACATGATAGATGCATGGGGAGGATGGCAGTTGTTCCAGGAGATGTTATCTGTGTTAAGTGGCATATCACAAAAACACAGTTGCAGCATTGCAAATGTTGCAACACGTTTTGTTTTAGATAGACCGCAAGTTGCAGGAGTAATTGTCGGTGCAAGGCTAGGCATTGCAGAACACAGAGAGGACAATGCCAAAGTATTCGATGTAAAATTAGACTCGCAAGACATTTCATCGATTAACAGCATAACTGCAAAAGCAAACGATCTCTTTGATGTAATTGGTGATTGCGGCGGAGAATACAGATAATTCAAGATATTGAAATTTATACGATAAAATGACTATGAGTATTGCATGACTGAGAAGGTTTTACCCAAAGAGAATTCGGATTTTAGCCTTCCAGGAAGAGTTGATGAGAGCAACTCTGCATATTTTGAAATCGAATTAAAATCAAAAGGCAGATCACTCGCCATATTTGGAATAGCCTTTGTTTTGGTAGCTGCAGCTGCATTTTCGTATTATTTTTTAAACCAAAGTGAGATTGATTCACAGATTTTAGATAACACTACCTTCAAGTCACTGGAGGAGGAGATGGCAAAGCACTACGGAGTTGGACAGTTTGGCAGCGAGCATTCACATGCAGCGTTGGCAGTATTTGTAAACGGAGACATGTTGGATTTTTCGCATCCACAGTTTCAGATTCAAAGCAAGTACATACATTTTGAAAATGATAACCCATACCTAGTTCACAAACATGCAACTGATGTCCCATTGGAAATGTTGTTTGCGTCATTTGGATTGAAGATAACATCGGAGTGTATGGAGTTAGGCTATGAGGAGGGTTCAAGCCAATACTGCACTGATAAGGATAATTCTATGACATTTTTGGTGAACGGAAAACACTATTCAAACATCAATATCTATGAAATAAAACACAATGACAGGATTTTGATTTCATTTGGTGATTTAGAATCAGTTTCAGAGGAGCTAGAATATTTAGAAGGACTGGAAATTCATGACGTTCCAAAAATCAGCAAGTTGGTTCCAGGAAGAGATATTTCTGTTTGAGTATGCAAAATAGATTCAATGCATAGTGATCCTTTAATGGAATAGTTTAAAGAAAAATCAATGGTTGATTGCGTCCATACGTGGAGAAAAAAGCTTAGACTCCAAGAACTAATGATAGTTGCAAAAAGAGAACTTGATGCAGGAGAGGAAATTGATATTGTGTATGAGATTTTACAAGACGAGATGGAGTCACGCTGGAGATTTGTAGGCAGCACAAAACGGCAATACATCGAGGATATCAAGAAGATTTTGTCAAATCAGTACGTTCTGACCGTATGAATGTGATTTTTATCAGATGAGGGTCCATACAATTCATGGTTCTCGCATACATTGGAATTGCATTGGGAGTTTTGATAGTAGTAATACTGATCGTAAAAATATCAAGGACTGGTCCACGCGAGGTGGCAGGAATTGATGTGTTTTGTAAAAAGTGCGGCCTAGAAACAAGAGGGGGGAATTGTCCGAAATGTGAAAAAAAATCAAAATCATTCGGAGTCTAGATCTCATTGTATAGTGATGCTTTAATGGCATGATTTGAAAATTTAGGCATGTCGGAGTTGATTACAGAGTATTTTACCTGTAAGATTTGTCACGACAACAACCTCGTCTCCCCCTCAGAGGTAAAAGATGAACTAACTGTGTGCAATGGCTGTTGGTTAAAGATGAAAGTCTGGCAAAGATACGAAGATCCTGTTTTGAATTAACAAATTATTTTTAAGAATGATTTTGTTATTGTAATGATAGGTTTGAAGACTGATTGCCAATGCTCCAAGTGCGATTGTAAAGTGAATTTTGAAATCATAAGTGGCGAGGAACTGCTAAATTTGATACAGCACGGACGGTTAACTGATCAGCAAATCTCATACTTGAAGACCAGAGTTGAAAGTAAAATCTGCAAGCACTGTTTTGCAGGTAAGCACAAGTGATAATCTGCAACAAGCTTAAGTTTGGGATTTGTGATTTTTAGTCATGAAGGATTCAACAAAGGGAGTAATAGTGATTATTGTTGCAACTGTCGCGTTTTATGGAATAATGAGCATATTGTGGAGAATGTAGAATCTAAACTACAATAACCTTAAGTTCATACTTTTTAGAAAATCATTGTGAAGCCAGTAATCATTGCAGCATTGGTTGTTGTACCATTTGTGCTCTTTATTGCAGCTGCACTAGTCTACCAATCACAGACTGGGACAGACATTGTTACCGGTGAGAGAAAAGGGGTCGCAGCTGACAAATGGGGGGAAGAAGAAATTGCAAAAATCAAGAGCGCTGTGGATAATCAGCCTGCAAGTTGTGATCCATCATATCTTGCAGTATGCATTGAACAGTACCCCCCAGACCTCGATTGCGAAGACATTCGTTACTCGAATTTCATGGTTGTAGGAGATGATCCTCACGAGTTTGATATAGATGATAACGGAATTGGCTGTGAAAAATAACTACACATGTTTTTCGTACAATTCGTTCAGCATAGAATGGATTTTCTCATTTTCATGATCTCCCCATGAATCAGACTTTATCCTGATGTGGATATTAGCGTCCTCCAGATTTTTTGTGACCCTTGGATACATCATTCCTATGAAAAATGATTTTTTATCCAAACGCATCTGCTCTGCCTTATGTTGGAAATAGCTGACCCATTCAGATTCAATATCCTGGAAAGTTTCTAAAATTATTCCCCGAATTTTCTCTTCTGTCTCCGGATTCAATGGTTAGTGTAAGGATTGAAACGATTTAGATCTTTCTGTAACTATGCAGAACTAGGCAGTTTTTGAAAATGAATTCATTTAGTTTTGACTCAAGGTCAGATGTAAACTACAGACCAGTAAATGTTCGGGGTGCAGAGGAACAATGGCACTTGTTGGAGAAAATAGAGTGGGGCCTCAGTCTAAAGACGAGCGTGAAAAACGGCAGTTGTAACGGCAAATGATCATGTCGTTGACTGCTTCAGGAAAAAAACTGATGTCTATCTCTGGCTGAACTTTCTTTTGATTTTTCTCATGCACTTTTTAGGATTCTTTTCAATGTCGTGCTCCCAAATTCTCAACACGGACCATCCCTCACGTCGCAACTTCCTCGTGTATCTTCTATCACGTATCATGTTGTTTTCAATCTTGTCTCGCCAGAACTTTTTTGCAGGTTTTTTTTTCTCATTGTATCTGTACCCGTGCCAGAAATCCCCATCGCAGTAGATGGCAATCTTTTTTCTTTTGTGCACAAAATCAGGATTGCCGTACATCTTGGGGTACATTTCCCACTTGTGACCTGAGTCTGAGAGCATTTGTTTCATTTTCAAATCAATTTTGGTGTTTGTTCCCCTGATTCGTGACATTACCCATGATCTTTTTTCCGGAGTAAAGATGTCTGTCAACACTTCATGTCGGATTATGCGGTATTTTTTCTAACTGCTTAAAAATTCATGTTTACTCACATCTTCCATCAAACATCTAAAAATAAAATAAAAAAGAAGGATTAGTTAGCAGGAACTATGATTCCTCTATCTATCATCTTCAGTGCAGAATCTGCTTTGAGACACATTGCTACACCGTTTGATGCTTTAATCACTAGGCTAAATCCTTCACGACATTCTACTTCTCCGGCATCAATGCCAGCAGTCATTTGTGTGCGTGGGGAAATCCATGCTAGTTGCATGTCTTTTGCCTTTTCAATGAATTCTTCTCTAAGTTGTTGTCTTTCCTCGTCAGTAATTTCAGATGATTGTTCGCGGAGTTCTGCCTTGTAGGCTTTCATCTCTGCCAGTCTATCATGAACATCAGATTTTCGCTCATCAGACATTTCAAACTTCATAGTTCTCATGTGATCTTTGTACCTCATCTTGATTTCAGTTCGTTTTTCATCAGAATCTTCTCCGAATTTTTCTTCGTATTTCATTTTGATTTCATCGTGTCTTTCATCAGAGATGTCACGTTTGTCCATGATCATGGCCATTAGGCGGTCAGATTGTTCAGAGAATTTTTCTCTCAATTCCCCGTGTTTGCCTTTTGCAACATCAGACATTCTCTCTTTTGCTACATCAGACATGTTATCAAAGTCATGAGATTCTTTCTTGTAGTCTTCTCTTTTCTCAGGGGTTATTTTGCACCATTCAGAGATTTTTGCAAGTTTTTCAGCGTCATCAATTTCTTCTGCACGCTCAGATTCATCCAAGGCACATAATCTTTCATAATCCATATGATGTTCCTCATCCATCATCTGGTCTTTCATGTGTGCTTTGTACTCATCTAGGTGTGTTTTAATGAAATCAATTCTGCCATTCTCATCCAGTACACAATATTTGTCCATGTCATCAACTCGATCTTCTGCTTTGTCATGTTCTGCTACAAATGCTGCTCTATCCTCATCAGACATTTCACAGTATTTTGCTAGATGTTCTCTCATGTCTTCTTCATGGTATTTTCTGAATTCATCTTCGTGTTCATCGACAAATGTTTCGAATGCATCTTGACGTTCATCCTCATTCAAACTGCAAAAGTTTGCAAGTCTTTCTGAGAATTGTTCTAGTCTAGGATGGTCTGCAAACAATTGACGTTTTTCTGCATCAGTCATTTCACAGAAAGTTTCCAGTCTGTCATCAAGACCGTATTTGTCTTCATCTTCAATTTCATCGTCGTCATCATCTTCGTCATTTACAAAGACCGTATCGCCAATGGTACATTCATCTGGATTATCCCCGATGACTCCATCTGCTTCGACACAGTCTCCAAAGTCTTCAATGATATCGTCGTCTGTATCAGCAAATGCTGCGTTTCCAGCAGTAACGCCAGTAAACATAATCAGTGAAAATACAACGCTTAGAAGTTGTCTACTTTTCATTATGATTTTTTTAGTTTTTTGAATATAAAGCGTATCGTAGCATAGTTGGGGATCTTTTATTACAAATGTGGCATTTTTTGCAAAATCTTGGCACTAGAAAAATTTGTTAGCACCTGTTAAATGCAATTGTGCATGAATCGTAATATGAAGAGCGGTTTTGCAGGGTTGAATCAATTTTGAGAGAAAAATTAGAATCCCTAGTCGTTTTTGGAATCATGGCAGGAGTTCTATTGCCTGCAAGACTACTCTTTGTGGAATTTGTATCAGATTATTGGTTGGGCTCAGTTGGCATAATCTCTGCAATATCAATTGCAATTGTAATCTTAGCCAGGAAAGAAAAACTGGGATTCTTCGGGCCAATGTTTGAGAGACAGCTATACAAATTTCAAAATGGTAAACGTGGAATCATACTATTTGTAGAATCAGTATTTTTGTTACTCATTTTGGGTTCAATGATTCTTGCAATAGAGATGGGAAATACAGTGTACTCGGATTACAAGACAAACAATATCAGAAATGTTTCAATCCCACAAACAGAAGAGCAGATAATACACCAGGTAAAAGAACTCAAAGTGGAAGAGTGGTTTACGGGATTCGTCATGATACCTGTAGCGTTTCTAACAGAGTTTCCTCTGATGAGTGCTACTATGGCATCAATTGATGAAACAGTTGGCGGATGGCTAATGCACTTTTACACTGTAGGCTTTATAGAATATGCAGAGTTGTTAGTAATATTGGTGTTTTACAAGATATCGCTTAGAAAAAGATTGCAAAACCAATTGCATCTGCACCCTAGTAAAAACTACATGCAGTGAGCAGAAGATAACGGCATAGAAATTTCTCTCATGGGAAAATTTCCGGATAAACCATGTCTACACATCAGGATGCGGTTTTGTTGGGAAACTGCTGGGTCTGGCATTGCCTGTAGGGGCTAATCTTGACAAACATCAACAGGAAGAAAAACTGGATCAATCACAGTTATTTACAAACAATAAATACAGATGGCAGACCGTCAGAATCAATGGATACATTTGATGCCATCAGAGAACGTCGTTCTGTAAAGAACTATGATCCGAATCATAAATTTACAGATGGTGAGGTAAATCAGATAATGTCATTGGCAGTTTTATCACCTACTTCGTTCAACATGCAAAATTGGAGATTTGTCATCGTAAAAGATGCTGAAAAAAGGAAGCAGATTCGTGCAGCAGCATGGGACCAGGCTCAGATAACTGATGCGTCATTGCTATTGGTAGTGTGTGCTGATTTGAAATCATGGAAAGACAGTCCCGGGCAATACTGGAAAAATGTCCCAAAGAAGGCACAGGATTTCCTAGTTTCAGCAATGGTGCCGTTTTACGAGGGAAACGATGGATTGCAAAGAGATGAGGCAATGCGTTCTTGTGGAATTGCAGCCCAAACCATAATGCTTGCAGCAAAGTCCATGGGATATGATTCCAATCCAATGATAGGTTTTGATCCCAACAAAGTATCTCAAATAATCAACCTTCCAGAGAACCACATCATATCGATGTTAATTGCAGTTGGAAAGCAGACAAAGCCTGCAATGCCACGCGGAGGACAACTTCCATTGGAGAAAGTAGTATTTACAGACAGATTCCCATAAGAAAGGATGGAGTCAATTTGAAATCAATTCAATCTCTAAACAAAAAAATTGCCAGCTGCAAAAAGTGCCCAAGATTATCTGAATACATTAGAGATGTTGCAAAAAACAAAGTAAAAAGATTCAAAGAAGAAAAATACTACGGTAAACCATTATCAGGATTTGGGGATGTTAATGCAAAATTACTAATCATCGGATTAGCACCAGCAGCTCATGGTGGAAACAGGACAGGTAGAATGTTCACAGGGGATTCATCAGGGGATTGGTTATTCAAAGTAATGCACAAACATGGATTTGCGTCCATCCCAACCAGTCAAGATGTAAATGATGGATTGATTTTACACAATGCATACATTACTGCTGCAGTCAGATGTGCTCCACCGCAGAACAAACCAACAAGAGAAGAGATGGAGACTTGTTTCAATTATTTGGAGCAGGAAAAAGAAATTCTGACAAACATTACAACAATTTTGTGTCTTGGAAAAATTGCATATGATGCCACTTGTAAATTGTACAAAGTAAAACCAGAAAAGTTTGGGCATAACAAATTATTTTCCTATGAGAATTTTAAAATTCTGACATCCTATCATCCGTCAAAACAAAATACACAGACAGGCAGACTGGTCTGGAGTCAGTGGTCGTCAGTATTTGCCAAAGCAAAGAAATTAACAAAATAATCACATCTGCAAAGATCTTTCACATGAATGTCAATAACATCGTCCAGTAAGAAGAATAGAAGTTGCTGAGCAGACGTGGGTAAGATGCCAGTGAAAAGTAATCAGGCCAGATTCATCATAGAATTTCCATAAAAAATAAAATAGAAGACTAGAGTTTTATGCGGGTATCCTTCACAATGCCAAGCAGGTATGCGTTGGCATGTAACACGACAATAGGATATTGTGCTTGAATATCCAAACTCTGTCTTCAGTGTCTATAGGCATCATTGAATAATAAAGCAGATCAGTGAGATCATGTAAATTTGTGCGTATTTTTTGATAGATTTGAATGAATTTTAAGAATTATACTAGAACCCTTTAAATTTTATTTTTACTTAGAGTTCATGACGAGGACTGTCATACCCGCTGGGATTCAGATGAGAAACTTTGACTAAGTGGGCAGATAGGAATGGGAAAACACGAAAAAGATAGAAGTATCTAAAGTTCGTCTAGTTTTCCACCACACCTCGTTTCTTATTTGATTTTAAA
>JAQBHN010000070.1:0-12394 GCA_032127635.1 Nitrososphaerota archaeon | reverse complement strand
TTTACTTGGGGGGGCTTGTCAATGACAGCTTAGAGTTATCTCCTCACATGAGAAGTCGCAGGGATGTGGGCGACATACTCCGTTCCGGGTCCATACCTGTAACTGAATTGCGTGCGTCATTAATTATTGGGGCCCAGGGCGGCTCATATGCTATGCTTCGCTATCTTGTTGAGCGATTGCCTGTAATGGTCTGTCCGTCTTGGGTAAAATCATTGGCTCAGCCAATCGCCGTTGACGACGTAGTTCACTATTTGGCCGAATGTCTTTGCAAACCTGAAACCATGGGCCAAATTTTTGAAATTGGGGGTCCTGATAAAATCACTTATGAGGAATTAATGCGCATTTATTCCGCATATTTGAACAGGAATCTCTTTGTTTTGCAAATTCCATTTTTGACTACCCGTCTCTCATCTTATTGGGTGGATCTAATCACTCCTGTCAAGGCTTCGCTTGCAAGACCTCTAATTGACAGTCTTGTGCATGATACCGTTGTCACAGATGATAAGATCACAAAAATCATTCCGATTAGATTGAAATCCGTTCGTGAATCAATCGATATCGCAACAGCGGAGATGAATTCCTCACCTCCCGTGTCTAAAACAAAAGAGGAAAAAACAGGTTTTAAAATAAATCAAAAACTAATTCAAATCTCATTATTTGCTATGGCTTTGATTGGAACTTCTTACTATTGGCTAGATGATCGGCCTGACGTTTATCAGGTGCTTTGGCTAGTTGGCTCTTTTGTATGGTATGTTGCTATTTTTTCTTCAGTATTCCTTATTCGTAACAAGACACGTTTAGGTTATTTTGTTGCTGGGATTTTATCTTGGGTGACTTTGACTGTTTGGCTGGTGGATAACTTTTACCTTGTATTCGAGACATCATTAATTGCAGGGCAGCCCGGCGCCTTGATGACAGTCAGGAATTTTATAGGTATTGCATTTGCCTCAATCACTGTTGTTGCTTCGCATAATCTCTTTCACAAAGTAATTGATTATCAGTATAAGGGGAAGTCCATATAATTTTACTAGTGGCTTTTGCCGTTTTAATTTTGTCATCAATCATTTATCGTAATACACGTTCTCTGTTTTGACGCATACACATTTTGAAAAACAACACCAGGCAAACGCCGCAATGATCGAATGAATCAAAGTGACGAGAAATACCTGTATGATTATTCAAAACAATTACTTTGATAGTAATTTAAACAGATTTCCTGGTTGTTGATTTGAGTACAGCAGAAAATATGTCTGACTTGCAAGATATGTGTTGTTGAATCGATATATTGTGGGATTAATTTCACAAAGAATCTCCCCTATTGATATTTTTTCATCCTTGAAATTGGCCAACAGTTCAAAAAATTTTTCTTTCTCTTGCTGGCTAAAACTGCCTGAAAAAAATCCAAATACGTGCAGTATCACGTTACTGTGTGTTTTTGTAGTCACTTCAGTCTCTAGGGCCATTTTCAGATGCCTTTCATACTCTTCGAGCATTTCCGAGAGTTTGATTTTTTTATTACTTGCGACTATGTTCCCTAGGATTTTTAACTCGTTTTGATTATGCGCCATAATCATGTGTTTGTTCATGGTATGAAATGAGACTAGATCTTTGATGCTGCTGGATTTTTTCACCTCTGCGAAACGGCCAATGACAAATTCTTTGATATCCTTTTCAGTTAATTTTTGTACCGAATCGCTGAATCTTTCTTGGGCTTTATCCACTTTTGAAGTTCTTTATATTTTATATATAAATAGAAATTCTGTTTTTTCAGTTTACCACTATGTTTTGTGGCGATGTGATAAATTATCACTAGATTTGGATATTATCACTAGGTTAAATATGATGGCAGAAAAAATCTGATATGAAAACCACAATAACTGCAATCTCGACAATTGCCCTACTTTTGGTAGTGACCTCATCTGTATCGTCTGCTTATGCGGAAGTTCCAGCCTGGGTGAAAAACAATGCCGGATGGTGGGCTGACGGAACTATCACTGACGGCGAATTTGTAAATGGAATCCAGCATCTGATCAAATCCGGACTGGTTTCAATTCCAACCTCGTCTGAACTCAAAAGTACCAAATCCACACAACCTGCAAACAATGATTCAAAACTAGCATCCATGCAGGCTGAACTTGAAGCATGCTCTAAAATTGTAACGGCATACAAAAGAATTGATTGTGAAAAACCAATTGAGAAAGATATGATGCTCTACAATTACAAAACAAATTCTGAGCATTTTGACGTTGGACCTATCACGTATCATTGGTTTGGTGTGGGCTCTGAAGGAAACGAATTTAACATAACTCCAACTGGGCAGCCGATACTGTCAGTACGAATACTTGCAGAGAATACCAGTTCGGAAATCACGGCGATGCATTGCACCAGCCCTTCGATATGCGCGTATGATGTTTGGGACGGGTCTAAGGCATTCAAGTATTCTGGGATGGACTTTACCAGCGGACAAATCGTACTGAACCCTGGCGATACAAGGGAATTCAACATTCTCTTTGGACCTAACATCGGATACGGTGGAACCGAATTCGAATATGACTCCTCAAAAAATTATGTTTTTAGAATTAATGAAAACTTTGGAAGTGCTAGCATTCCTTTGAAATTGGAGTGATTTTTTGTTTTTTCTGGCTTGGCTTGCTGGCTGACAAATCAACCCTAATCTGTAATTTCTAGGTTGGATGATGTTTTTTAGAATGTCACTCATGTGACAATTTCATCCAGGCGGTCTTCTTCTTGGGCCCTTCTGATTTCCATGGCAATCCTTCTGCCCACCCCGAATGTCTGTCCGTACTGGTATTTCGTATACGGGCTGGTCGTTGCAACAATTGGATTTCCTGGCACTCTCAATGATACGTCATACACTACCAATTCCAAGTCTTTTGTGATTACGCTCTGCAGTGAAAACGGCCCTATGATTCCCGGGGCGTATTCTTTCTTTACTGCTGCGACAAATTTGTCTCCCATTCTGAGGACTTTTTCAAGCAGTGACTCTCTGATGCTTGCAGGCGTGTGCCCTACTTCGATATTCTGCAAATCGATGTCCATTTCCAGCTGTTCTTTTGCCGGAAGTGCGTTGTAATCGTGAATGTTGGTTTGCAGCCTTCTTTCAATTCCGATAAAGTCCACCTGGTTTGAAATTGGCGTGTGGAAGAAATTAAAATTCATGTATGTCCCAATTGCCAATTCCTCAATGCTTGCTTTTTCAAGGTCTTTTCTGGCAATCACCCCTTGCTTGATTTTTTCTTCGGATTTTTTTACATAATCCTTGTATGACGAAACTGTGAAGAATGCTCGCTCTAGCGGCCTCTTTTTTTCTTGAACTTTGACGATGCACGGCTTGTTAATCCCTTTGGGATCCTTGAACAGTTTCGGATATTTTATTTTGGCTTTTTCCAAAAGGTAGTACTGGCCTTTTTTTGCAGTCCTTTCCTCAGCTTGGAACAGTTTCCTGTTTCCAAAAATTGGCACCTTGAATGAATTTTCAATCGTTTTGTATCCTAGGTATACTGTAAGTGATCTGTGAGGAACTATGATTGTGCTGGAATCCCGCATCTCTTTCTGATATTTGGCAGATGCCATATCTTTGAATTTGTCCAAAACGGTAATCTCGTCTGCAATGCGGCCAAATCTTTGGTATGGCCCTTCCCGTCCTTTCTGACAAAAGACCCTGGTTTGAAAATCCTCATCTTTTGCCCCGTCCATTATTTCCAGTGCCGAGTGACTGCCAAGAACACCAATTTTTACATCAGAGTAACCGTTGACAATTTTCTTAATATCGGAACTTTTAATCACATTGTGACTGAATATTGGTATCTAATATAGCTAATTTTTGATTTCTAAGATCGGTTTGATTAAATAGTTTTTTTTAAATTACTGTTTGATTCGAATCATGCTTTACAATTTTGAACTTCAAATACTTGGTGCAATTCTTCTCCCTGCCATGCTTGTTGGATGTATTTTCTTGTGGCTTAAGCGAAGAAAAGCAAATCAAGGATTGACTGATGCTGAAAATGAAGATTCTCTAAATATTTAGTGCTAATTCCTCAATATCTATGATATACATAAAATACTGTAAATTCCAATGATTGATTGTTGAAACTTGTAATTGGAATCACCGGAAGTACTGGTGTTATCTATGGGATTCGAATGCTTGAGACGCTCAAAAAATTAAACGTTGAAACTCATTTGATCATTTCTGAATGGGGGGAAAAATGCATTTCCATGGAAACTGATTTTACTGTTGATTATGTAAAATCACTTGCAACAAATATCTCTGATGAAAAAAATATGGCATCTAGTGTTTCAAGTGGCACTCATAGAATTGATGGAATGATTGTTGCCCCTTGTAGTATGAAGACACTAGCTGCAATTGCAAATGGCTATGATGACACTCTGGTGGCAAGGGCAGCTGGAGTTACGATTAAAGAATCTCGAAAATTAATCTTGATGGTTAGAGAAACTCCTCTTTCTGCAATTCATTTGGAGAATATGCTAAAGCTTGCCAGATTGGGCATTGTTATTTTGCCACCTGTAACTGAATTTTACACTAAACCAAAATCTATTGATGATATTGTAAATCACGGTGTTGGAAAATGTTTGGACCAGTTTGATATAGAGCACAATTTATACCCTCGATGGGGTACCCTCTAAACTACCATTGCCAAAGTTCTCTTTAGAAAAAATTGTTGACAGTAACCGCGATGATGTTTTTGAAATTTTCTCAAACTTTGAAAACTATCAAAGAATAATCCCGCAGCATTTTCCGTCAGTCCGTATTCGTTCAATGCGTGGGAATGTCTCAGTAGTCGAAGAACATTTGATTCTGGGGGAACTCGAGTTGCTGATTATGGCAAAACATGTTTCTCAAAAACCATTCTTGCATGAAATTTTTGTGATTGGCGGCGATGCGAAAGGAACTCGAATCAAGCAAGAGTTTATCGAGCTTGAAAAAGGAACAAAAATTCTGGTGGATGTTGATTTAAAATTCAAGGGCAGAATGAAGATATCTGCAATGTTTGGGAAAAATAATTTCAAGGAAGATTACGATAAGATGTTGGATAATTTCATAAAAATTGCCGAAAACTAGTCTGATTTTGCTTCTTTGTCCTTGGATCCTTTGTCCAGATCTTCTTTGAATTCTTTGAGATCTCTTTCTGCCTCGATTTTTCCTTTCTCAAATTCCCCCTTGGCCTTGCCAAACGTTTTGGCCAGTTCTGGAATCTTTTTTGCACCAAAAATCAATACGCCGATAACGATTACCAGTATGATGATCTCTTGACTTCCTAGCATATTGTGATTTATTTCCGATTTCAGATTTAAGTGTTCGACTTTTTCCTATCTTTGCGTTCGATGACTATCATGCCTGCGACATACAGTGCAATCATCGGGCCTGCGACAAACATCATTGTAACCCCTGTTCCGTCTGGGGTGATCACCGCTCCAAAGATTACTATGATAACTATTGCGTATCGGATGTTCTTTCTCCAAAAATCTACATCCACCATCCCAGACGCTGCTATGGCATACATTACCAGGGGGAGCTGAAACGAAAAGCCAAAGGCTAGCAATAACTGCAACACAAATGTTACAAATTCCATCACGTTGAGAAAAGTAACCAGCCCTGCTCCCTCTCCATACTTGTACAGAAAATCCAGCGTGTATGGAATTACAAAATTATAAGAAAATATGCAGCCTGCGACAAATAATCCCAACGCTGGCAGCGATATGCTTCTGCTTACGTGGATTTCCTTTTCCTTTAATGCCGGTTTGATGAATCCGACCAGCTCTTTGATGATTACCGGCATTCCTACGGCAATTCCGACAAGTGCTGCAACATACATTTGAGCAAAAAATGCCTCCCCTGGCGCAGTTTGAATCAGCTGCACGCTTTCTGGAACTAGATCAATCCTCATGTGGTTTGTAATCTGCGCTGCCATGTTGTTGACTGGTTCAAGTGTTGGATAATACAGTGTGAATTGGTTTATCTGAATTGGCTCTGCATGAAACATCAAAAGAAATCCTGAAATTCCACCTATTACCAAAACTATTCTGACTATTCTTTTTCTTAATTCTTGAAGGTGCTGATTAATGCCATCTAGTTCTTCGGACATCTGTCATCTTTGATTCTAAACTATAATAATTATGTCGGAATTGGCAACAATTTTGATTCCGGAAGCCCTGCCTCTTTGAGTGCATCGGCAGTAATTCCTGCAAATTCCAGCGATATGATGGCCTTTACGTTGAATTTGGACTCCATCGCTTTTGCCAAATCTGAAATGTCCTTGGCCGAATAGATTTCATCCGATCCTTTCAGGATTATTCTGTCCCCTTTTTCCATCTCTTTGCCCTTGTATTTTTCCTGAAGGAATTTTGTAATTTGCGGCAATTCCTTTCTGTCTATGTTGTTGTAAAAATAGCATATTCCTCTAACTGACTCATAATCATACGCTGTTCCATTTCTAAACATGAACACACCGATAAAATGAGCTTCTGCTTCTGGCTCCCTGATGCATTTGATTTCCCAATTTAGCAAGTTCTTCTCGTCATATGCATAACCTGACAATTCTTCGGATGTGATTTTCCAGTATCTCATTCTACCTTTTGCCATTCTGAAATATTGTGAATTATTCTGATATATTAAACAAGCCTGAGCGTTTTGGCTTCGTGTCTTTTATGCAGTAATGGCTGAAATGCGTTAACATATTCAACTGACGAATCTAAAACCGGCAAAGTTTCCAATTCAATGATTTATACAATAATTGCGATGAAGGTATGATTCATGGCTACAAAACGTGATTATTATGAGGTTTTAGGTGTCACGAAATCGTCTTCGCCTGACGAAGTTAAGCAACAGTACAGAAAATTAGCGTTGAAATTCCACCCTGACCGTAACCAATCAAACCGCAATCAGTTTTCTGATGCCGGAGAACATTTCAAAGAAATTTCCGAAGCGTATGCAGTCATTTCTGATCCTGAAAAAAAACAAGTATATGATCAATACGGCCATGCTGATGGCGACGGTTATTCTAGCGAAGAAATTTTTCAAAGAGCCCGGCGAAGAAGGTTTAACTCCAACGACGCGGTTGCGTGGAATTACAAAGGCCGCGCACTGTATAACCTTGAAAAATACGACGAAGCCATCATGTGTTACGACAAGGCCATAGAGATTGATCCTGACAACGCAGATTCGTGGAATAACAAAGGCCGCGCAATGTATTTCCTTGTCAAATACCGTGAAGCAATTGCATCGTTGAACAAAGCCCTGGAAATTGATCCTGGCAACGCGGTTGCATGGAATTACAAAGGCCGCGCAATGTACCATCTTGACAAATACGACGAAGCCATCAAATGCTACGACAAGGCCATAGGGATTGATCCTAAAGACGCGGAGGCGTGGAATAACAAAGGCAATGCGCTGAATTCCCTTGGCAGATACGAGGAGTCAATTTCATCATATGACAAAGCAACCAAGATTGATCCTAGCTATACGGGTGTGTGGAATAACAAAGGTCTTGCCAGACAACCCGTTCCGCTTGAACTGAGTTGACTGATTCGGAATTACGATTATGGATAATTTAGACAATGCAAAACACGACCATCAGAAAAACAAATCTGACATCGTAAATCTGGTGAAGCAAATGATTGCTTTGGATAAATGGGGCGATGCGGGATACAAAAAAGAGTTACAAGACTTGGTAAGGAAAGACGAGGATTTGGTCAAAGAAGTCGCTAGAATTATTCGGGAAAGAAATGAATCTTAAAAGTATTGTTGAATTGTTGTAAAATCAAAAAATTATTCTGAAAAACTCATTGTTTGAGTGTGAGAAAGATCATTTTTTATTATTTCATGGATCATTTTTTCTAAATTAATAATATACTCATCTTGGCAATTGATGGAGCAGAACTTATGCCTGCTTTCAAACAATTCCTTGAAACAATTCTTGCACTTCATCATTAATCCTCAAAATCATAGTCTGATCCAAAATCATTTTCATCAAATGTGCCATAATCATCCAAATCTGTGATTCTGTTGTAACTCATAAAAATTGAAATTCTTTTTTAATAAATAAAGAACTCCTAAATTGACACTATATTATAAAAAAACAAATGGTTGTTCTCGTTTTAAACAAAGTCAACCGAATCACTCCTTAAATAATTAAATTTGAATTCTCAGATTGATTTCGTATAAAACGATAATTCCAACTGCAATGGTATTCCGCAACGAAATTTTCTGATTCATAACCGACAAACATCAATTCGATTAGATGTGTGGCGTATGTGTAAAAACTGATTTAGGTTGCTTACCATATCTTTAGGTATCTTACTCACAAATGGTGCTAAGTTATTTTTTCTTGTCCATCAATAGTACTTCGGAAGATAGATTAACCTCGATTTGATTTTTCAACTTGTAGATGGCAATTTTTCAAGTCAATGTAACTATTGAAAACAAGCCCGGAATCAGTGATCCTGAGGGACAAACCATCCTGAATGATTTAGTTCTAAAAGGAACCCACAAAACTGTCTCAAACATCAAAACTGCAAAGATGCTGAAATTTACAATCAAGGAAAAAGATAAAAAATCTGCCCAGTCCAAGGTGCGAGAAATTTGTGACGAACTGAGAATTTACAATCCAATGGTAAGCATAGTCACGACCGATGTTTTTGAAAACTAGCCCTGCTCCGAATCTATGTTGTCTACTGTGGCGCTAATCAATAATTTACTTCTGAGAAAATCTGCAAAATCTGTCTGGGTGATTACCCCGACCAATTCTTCGTTTTCAAGCACGATTAAACGCCTGATGGTGTTGTTTAGCATTTTTTGAACCGCCTGTTCTATCTCTGTATCCGGCGCAACCCATTTGAAATCTTTAGACATTATCTCTTCCAGTTTTATCTGCGACGGCTTGAGATCTTCGGCTGCAATCTTTCTTACGATATCGCTTTCTGAAACAATTCCTGCTATCTTCCCATCCTTCATAATAACGAGAAAGCTGATCTCTTTTTCTTTTAGGATGACTGATGCATCAAGTGCAGTTTTGCCATGATCTATGGTGATTACATTTTTTTCCATAATGTCTCTTACTTGAGTCATAGCGATCAAGTGATCTGTTTACATAAGAGTTTACTCCGACTAGATTCAAATTAAATATCTCTAGATGTTTGAAGAATTGTGAAAGTCGCAGTTGTAGTTTTTCCAGGCAGTAATTGTGATCGTGATATGTATCACGTGCTGACTGACGTATTCCATCTTGATGCCGAGTATTGCTGGCATGAAAAAGAATTGCCGAAAAATATTGACGCAGTAATTCTTCCGGGAGGATTCTCTTACGGTGACCGATTAAGGGCAGGTGTTATTGCAGCCCACAGTCCGATTATCAAGGATGTCAAAAAAATGGCCGAAAAAGGAATTCCAATTTTAGGTGTGTGTAATGGATTTCAAATTCTTGTCGAATCCGGGCTGCTTCCAGGGGTGTTGCTCAAAAACGAGTCTCTTAATTTTATGTGCGAATGGACTAGTCTGATTGTAGAAAATAACAAAACCCCGTTTACGAATCAATTCAAACTGAATGAGAAAATCCCAATCCCGATAGCAAATGGCGAGGGTCGATATTATGCTGATGACGAAACCATGAAGAAATTGAAAAAGAAAAATCAGGTTGTTTTTAGATACAGCGAGGTTGTAAACGGTTCGGCAGACAGAATTGCAGGCGTATGCAACGAGGATGGAAATGTTGTCGGGATGATGCCTCACCCTGAAAGGGCAGTCGAATCTGACATCAATCCAATTGATAACAAGCCCTCTTCCCTCATCTTTGAATCACTAATGATGAAAATGGGTGTTGGCAAATGAGTCTGGAAGATCAAGAACTGGCCGAGCTGAAATCTAAGATTGGCAGAGACCCGACCCCTACAGAATTACAAATCGTGGCTGCCGAATGGTCTGAGCACTGCTCTTACAAATCTTCAAAAAGACACCTCAAAATGCTGCCAATGGATGGCCCTCTGGTAATCAACGAGAAGGGATATGATTCTGGAGTTTTGGATGTCGGTGACGGCTATGTTGTTACAGCGCACATTGAAAGCCACAATCACCCGTCTGCCGTAGAACCGTACGGCGGTGCTGCGACTGGCGTAGGGGGAGTGATTCGAGATATTTTATCTGCCGGAACAAGGCCCATTGCAATTTTTGACGGATTAAGATTTGGCGATATCGAAAAAGACTTGCAGGCCAGGTGGCTTTTCAAAAATGCAGTTACCGGAATTGCTGATTATGGAAACTGCTTGGGCATTCCGACTATTGGCGGGGAGGTTGAGTTTGACGAATGCTACAAAAACTATGCCCTTGTGGATGTGGCCGCGTTAGGTTTTGGCAAAAAAGAAAATCTAATCAAAAACCATGCAAAAAAAGGCGACGTTGTTGTTTTGATGGGCGGTTCGACTGGCAGGGACGGCATTGGCGGTTCACAATTCGCATCTGACTCTTTGGAATCTGAGGACCGCTCTGCAGTCCAAATTCCAGACCCATTCATTGAGAAACTGATCATCGAGGCTGTTTTGCAGGCAAGAAATGACGGATTGATTCACGCAATGAAGGATCTTGGAGGCGGCGGTTTGTCCTGTGCAATTTCTGAGACTGCTGACGCGCTAGACATTGGAATTGAGATGGATGTCGACAAAGTTCACACCCGCGAATCCGACATGACTCCTGATGAAATCATGGTGTCTGAATCACAGGAAAGAATGCTGATTGTCACCAGTAAAACTAAATTAAAAAAACTGGAAGAAATCTGTAAGAAATTCCGCATTGGCTGCTCCGTAATCGGTCTGGTGAAATTTGACAATCTGGTCCATATCAAGAAAGGCAAAAAGACAGTTGCCAGTCTGTCTGCCGACGTTGTGGCTAATGCGACGCTACTTGATTTGCCCTCAAAAGAGCCGTCTTACTTGAAGACGATTGAGAGCGAGAAGAAATTCAAGCCTGTCTCCGATTACTCCAAACTCATGATGACTCTGCTTGCATCACCAAACATCGCAAGCAAGATTTGGGTCTACGGGCAATATGATCATGAGGTCGGGATTAGAACTGTTGTGAAACCTGGAACTGACGCATCCGTACTGCGACTAGATAATGGGAAATACCTTTCTGCAAAAATTGACGGCAATCCAAAACAATGCTACATTAACCCTCGCGAGGGGGCAATCGGCTGCTTTGAGGAAGCGTGCAGAAACGTTGTGTGTACTGGGGCAAAACCCATTGGGATGCTTGACCATCTCCAATTCGGCAACCCGAAGGATCCTGAAATTTTTTGGACATTTTTAGAGTCCTTGAAAGGGCTGACTGACTTTGCCAAATTTTTTAAAATCCCGTGTGTCGGCGGCAAGGTCAGTCTGTACAATGAGACTCCCGCAGGCCCAATAAAGCCAACTCCTGTCATCGGCGTTATCGGACTGATTGACAAGAAGCCATCCGTTCCTCAGAAAATTTCCACGGGCGACTGCCTTCTAATTGTCGGCGATACCAAAAATGAGCTTGGCGGTTCTGAATACTTTGAGTATGTTCATAAATTTGTTGGAGGAAAATGTCCCAGGGTTGACTTTGAGGATTCAAAGAAACACATGAAATCAGTTCTTGATATAATTGACAAGAACCTCATCAAATCTGCACATGATTGCTCCAAAGGCGGATTGGCAGTTGCGGTATCTGAAATTTGCATGACCAATCAAATCGGTTGCAGAGTTTCATTGGACAAGGTTCCTGGCGAAAAACTAGATGTTGACAGAATTTTATTTTCTGAAAGCCACTCCAGATACCTGCTATCCTTTGACAAGAAAAACATCTCAATGATTGAGGACATTCTCAAAAAGAACAAAGTATCATTCAAGCAAATCGGTCAGTTTGGCGGTGGGCAAATTCAATTTGAAAACGCTTCAAAATTGATAATTGATCTTGATTTGAAAAAAGCGCACGAATCTTGGCTGCATGCGCTTCCAAATCTGGTTTTACACGGCAAAAATAATGCCTGATATCTTTCATGATGACGAGTAATTTTAGGCCCAAAATATCCTGGCCCTATCCAATGTTCTGCAACGTGTGCCACATTGAGGAAAATTGAGATTGGCATTTCAGACAATCATTGTCTTGATTTCCTGTCTGTCTGTAATGACGAGGAGGCAAACGTCTAGGCAATCTAAAAAACATTATCTGATTCCATTTGATCACTTGTCGGAATGGAAAAAATTAGAAACAAAAAATTATTTTCTGATCGCTAAAACTGATCAGCATTTTTATTGTTCAAAATGAATGATGGATCAGGGGATGAAGGCATTAACTGATTTTTCAGCCAAGTTTTACACTTTTCCCGACCTTTCGATGATACCT
>JAQBHN010000069.1:0-5624 GCA_032127635.1 Nitrososphaerota archaeon | reverse complement strand
GGTTCTGGTGTGGGTTCTGGTGTGGGTTCTGGTGTGGGTTCTGGTGTGGGTTCTGGTGTGGGTTCTGGTGTGGGTTCTGGTGTGGGTTCTGGTGTGGGTTCTGGTATCGGTTCTGGTGTCGGTTCTGGTGTCGGTTCTGGTGTGGGTTCTGGTGTCGGTTCTGGTGTGGGTTCTGGTGTGGGTTCTGGTGTGGGTTCTGGTGTGGGTTCTGGTGTGGGTTCAATGTCTTTTGTAATGGTTACATTTTCCAATGAGCCAAAAACAGTTTCCAGAAAAAGTTCCTTGTCGAAAGGTTTGAGATCAGTGTATTCCTGACCAACACCGACGTAGAGAACAGGTGTAGAAGTAACTTTAACGATGGATAATGCGGCACCGCCTCTTGCATCAGCATCACTTTTGGTTAAAATCGAGCCATCAAAGTTGACATGTTTGTGGAATTCGCGAGCTTGATTCACAGTATCGTTTCCAGCTAAGGAGTCACCCACAAATATTTTCATGTCAGGATTTACAACCTTGGTAATTTTTTCAATTTGTTGCATCAGGTTTTCACTTGTCTGCATTCTTCCAGCAGTATCAATTAGAACGACATCTGTTTTGTGTGATTTTGCATACAGAACTGCGTCTCGTGCAACTGCTGCAGGATCAGAATTGTAATTTTGCGCGATAAT
Source organism: Nitrososphaerota archaeon (assembly GCA_032127635.1). Lineage (GTDB taxonomy): Archaea > Thermoproteota > Nitrososphaeria > Nitrososphaerales > Nitrosopumilaceae > Nitrosopumilus. Next base: position 4,956 of record JAQBHN010000069.1, on the reverse strand, counting down.
TTTTAAATTTAGACGATTGGCATGTTCCCGTAATTGTTCAATGGCGCCGGCTCTAAAAGTATCTGCAGCCGCAATCACAACCGAATATTTTGCCTCTTTTAGCATATGAGCAATTTTTGCCAACGAGGTGGTTTTTCCAGTTCCATTAATTCCAACAAAGAGAATCAGAAAAGGTTGTTCTTGTTTCTTTTTTTCATCGATTCTTTCAAAAAGATTTACTTTTCCTGCAGAGTCAAACAGCGCTGAGATGCTAGAGATCAAACTGTCTTTCACAAATTTCTCAATTTCATTTTTGTCAACCTTTGAGCCAATTAATTTTTCTTTGAGATCTGATTTGATTGAATCAATTACCTCCATAGCAACGTCAGACTCTAAAAGCGATATCTCCAATTCAAAAAGAATATTCTCTATGTCTTTTTTATTAAGTTCTTTCTCGCCAAGACTTTTCGCTGCATTTGAAAATGCACTTCGAAGTTTATCAAACATTGTTTATCCTGAAGCTGGAGGTTGTTGCATAGCCTGCATCATTTGATTCATCTGCGCTTTTCCTTGCTCCAAACGGGCAGCAGCATCTTGTTTTTTTGCAACGGTATCTTGCAATGCAATTTCAATCTCCTTGATTCTTGCTTCAAGGTAGTTAATTGCGGAAGGGAAATCTTTTTCGACTGCAATTCCGGCACCAATATTCATAACGATTTTGGTATTGGACGAAATTTTTGTGTGGACATACGTACCCATTCCTATCGGAACCAAGGATTCGGATTCAGGGCTCTTACCAAGAGACTTGATAGATTCGATGGATGCAATTGCCTCTCGAAAAATATTTCCAAAAGTGTATTCTCTCTGAGATAAATCAGAAAAATACGTTTCAAGCATTTGCATCTGCTGCATTAGTTGCTCGGCCTGCTCTTCACTCATGTACAACAAACATTTTCCGGATGGTTATAAATTAATTCATAGATTTTCAAATACCCAACCAGAAATAGATTAAGAAAGATAAAAAAAATAAAGATTTAACTTTATTTTGCTTTAGAGAATCTAGATTCTACTTCATCCCAATTTACCACATTCCACCATGCTGCGATGTAATCTGGTCTTTTGTTTTGATAGTTGAGATAGTATGCATGTTCCCACACATCACAGCCAAGTAATGGTACCAATCCTTCAGTTCTTGGACTGGTTTGGTTTGGCATTGATTTGTATTCAACCTTTCCTGTAGAAGGATTGTATACTAGCCATCCCCAACCACTGCCTTGAATCACAGCTGTAGTAGATGAAAATTTCTCTTTGAAGTCAGAAAAGCTTCCAAAAGAATCTTTGATTGCATCAGCAATAGATCCTCCAGGTTCTCCGCCTCCGTTTGGTTTCATGTTATTCCAAAATAACCTATGGTTATCAAAACCACCACCGTTGAAATTAACTGCGCCTCTTTGGGCCTCTGGTACTGAATTAATATCAGACAAGATGTCAACGATATCCTTTTCTTGAATACCAGCAGGACATGCTTCAAGAGCTGCATTTAGTTTGTCAGTGTATGCTTGATGATGTTTTGTATGATGAATCTCCATTGTTTTTGCATCAATGTGAGGTTCTAATGCATCATAAGCATATGGCATTTTAGGAAGAGTGTATTTTCCCATAAATTCAAAGAAAGTCTAATTCAATTTATTGCTTTACGAAGCAATTCATTTTTACTTGTAAAAATTGTTAAAAATTTGTGAAATTCCTAGTTTTTTCGTTAATCATGGTGATGGCAGGGGGGCTGGTGTTGTTTCAAACACTTCAAAGTGAAAATGAAATTACAACATATCTAGACAAAAGTGTACCATACATTGGAGCCGATATTCCCAGAATGGATGGAATTGACGGGGCCGGAATTAGAATAGCGGTGATAGACACAGGAGTTGATTTCAATCATCCGGATTTGTTTGGGTGGGGTCCAGAAGGCAAAGTCGTAGGAGGGTACAATTTCATTGACGAGGGTCAGCCCCCCATGGATAACAACGGTCACGGCACCATGGTTGCAGGGGTGATTGCAGCTGACGGACAGGCAGTCGGAGTTGCGCCTAAAGCAAAAATTCTAGCATACAAAGTTTCAGAAGATGGCGAAGGGGTTTCATCGGATTTGATAGTTAGAGCGATTGAAAAGGCAGTTGAAGATGACGCAGATATTATCAACATCAGTTTGGGGGTAAACAAAACAAACGCAAAAATTGAACGCGCAATTAATCTTGCACTAGAAAAAGAAATTTTCGTAGTTACTGCAGCTGGAAATGACGGTCCAGGATTGCATACAATCGGAAGCCCTGGGAGAAATCACGGTTCTGTCACTGTGGGTGCAACATACAACAATCTTACCTCAAGCTTGGTTGCAACATTGGAAGTTGAAGGAAAACCATTCACAGTTATTCCAATGGTCGGTTCTACAAAGTTAGAAGACCCGATAACAGAAAAAATAGTCTTTGCAGGATATGGAAAAGTTGATGACTACGAGGATCTCAACGTCAAAGATGCAATAGTGATTGTTGAGAGAGGAAGCGATGTTGAAGGGGAGATGCTGTATTTTTCAATCAAAGAGAGTAACGCAGCGCATGCCGGGGCAAAAGCAATGATAGTTTACAATAATGTGCCAGGGATTTTTCTTGGAGAACTGATTCACGAATTTATTGGCCCGGATTATTCACCCCAGATTCCGACCGTATCGCTTGACAGGGAAGAAGGGTTAGAAATCATAGAATCAATCAAGGAGGGCAACACTGCATCTTTGCATTTGTTTTACAATCCAGACTTTGTCGTGCATTTTAGCTCAAGAGGTCCGGTTTCACCATTTTACATAAAGCCCGACATCGTAGCTCCTGGGGCATACATCAATACCACCCAAAACAATGCAGGGTACAATTTTACAAGCGGAACCAGTTTTGCCGCGCCTCACGTCAGTGGGGCTGCCGCGCTATTACTTCAAAAAAATCCTCAACTTCACCACCATGAAATAAAATCACTGTTACTGACAACAGTTGAGCCTGTTTCTGACGCCTACGGTCAGCAATTTTCCCTACATGATGCGGGATCTGGAAGACTAGACGTCGGAAATGCATACGGGGCCAAATTGATCATCATGCCACCGAATTTCGTAGTCAATGTATCATCAGACAGCCTAGTTTCTGAAAGACAGCTGAAATTAAAACTGATTGAAGGAACGCTGGATAATCTTGATGTGGAATTCCAAGGACCCGAATTCATAAAATTTGCACATGTTCTTGAAGGGGATATTCTTCAAATCAAAATTAGCATGACTGAAGAAAGGTTTGGAGATCATGAAGGAAGAATAATCATCATGCATGACGGTACTCGCTATACCGTCCCATTTTGGATACACTATACGCAGGGTTCGATTTCAGTCAGTCAGCAAAATCAAAAACTCTCCTTTGATATTTTTTATCCAGACGAATGGAGTTTTGCAAAAATTTCCGTCACAAATAGCAAAGACGGCAAGGTAGAAACCACAACTATGACGCCAAACAAAAAAGCAACAATGGAAATCTATGAAAATTCAGAGTATTGGATTGACGCTAAAATAAAAACCAATGAAAACACGACAAGTGCATACAACACAATTGAGATCACCACGCTTCCAGAAAACATTCAAAGATTGGACATCGGCATCCCGGTAAAACAAATCGTAATAATCGCAGTGATTGTATCAGTTGTCGGAATTTTTGGAATTGTTAAAAGAAGGTAATCTAAACGGGGGATTTTGGTCCTGCTTTAATAATTTCAGGCGATACATTATCAAACTTCTTAAAGTTCTCAACAAACATCTGAGCTAATTTTTTGGCAGATGATTCATACGAATCCCTATCGGCCCACGTGTTTCTTGGGTCCAGTATCTCTGAAGGAACATCCTCCACTTCGGTCGGAATGTCTAAATTGAATAAATCGTCGTGGCGATACTTTACAGTATCCAGTGCTCCTGAGAGAGCAGATGTGATCATGGCACGGCTGTACTTGATCTTGATTCTTTTTCCAACTCCATATGGCCCACCGGACCATCCGGTGTTTACAAGATAAACTACAGTATCGTGCAGGTTAATTTTTTCCCCAAGTAATTTGGCGTAAACCGAGGCAGATCTAGGCATGAATGGGGCTCCAAAACATTGTGAAAATACGGATTTTGGCTCTTTGATACCACGTTCGGTTCCTGCCAACTTGCTAGTGTATCCAGACATGAAATGATACATTGCTCCCTCGGTTGTGAGTCTGGAGACAGGAGGTAAAACTCCCAACGCATCCGCAGTCAAAAATACAATGACTTGTGGATTTCCGCCTATGCTTGGAATTACTGCGCCCGGAATGTAATCCAAAGGATATCCCACACGGGTATTTTCTGTTAATGCGTTGTCATTGTAATCTGGGACATTGTTGTTCAGCACGACGTTTTCTAAAAGAGCGCCGGGTTTGATTGCGTTCCATATTTCAGGCTCCGCTTCTTTACTAAGATTGATGCACTTTGCATAGCATCCACCTTCAAAATTAAATGTCCCGTTATCAGACCAGCCGTGTTCATCATCGCCGATTAATTTTCTATTGGGATCTGCAGAAAGAGTGGTCTTGCCAGTTCCAGATAATCCAAAGAACAGCACCGTGTCTCCTTTTTCGCCGATATTTGCAGAGCAGTGCATCGGGAAAATACCACGTTCAGGTAAAAGAAAATTCATCACACCAAACATTGATTTTTTCATCTCACCAGCGTATTCTGTCCCCCCAATCAGGACAATTTTTCTTGTCAAGTCAATCAGGATAAAGACGTCAGTTCTAGTGCCGTCAATTTTGGGATCTGCCACAAAGTCATTAATGCATAAAATTGTAAATTCAGGTTCATGTTTTTCCAGTTCATCGTTTGTGGGTCTGATAAACAAATTACTAGAAAACATACTTTGCCAAACATGATCATGGATT
>JAQBHN010000068.1:0-3207 GCA_032127635.1 Nitrososphaerota archaeon | reverse complement strand
ATTCGATTTCTACCTCGTCAGAGTCAAACTCGCCCATCCCGTTTTTAAATTCCGAATCGCATTTGTTTTTCATGTTCTCTGAGACTTGGATTACCTTTTGTTTTATCACGTTGTCCGGGGGAGAAAATTTATCCGCTTCGTCAAATTCCGTCATTCCGGCTTTGGCCAATTGGAATTCAATCAATCCTAGGTTCTCGTACTCGTATGCTTCTTGAAACTGCGTATCGGATCTTACCTTTGCTGACTCGTCACCTGTTGCAATCCACCTGATGTACTCCACGTCGCTTTTTAGCTGAGTTTCGGATGATATTTTGAACAACTCTACCGAGCTTTCAAACAATTCCGGTGCGGATAGTTTGTCATATTTGGAAATGATGCCCTCGAATTTACCGACGTGCTCCTCATAGTATTTTAGCAGATCCTCTTTTGTTATGTCCCCCTCAGCCCACTTTGTTTTTTCAGAATAGAATTTCATTTGCAATTCTGTCACGTCCTGCTGAATTTGCGCCAGTTCGTTTCCAAATTGGAACCCCTTCTGCTTGGTCTGCTCTGAGGAATAGTTGTATGCGATAATTGCAACGATGACTGTGATGCCTATTGCTGCAATGGCGATGTTTTGTATTTTATTTTTTTTCAAAGATAGTCTGTATAGTTTCCGTTTTCATCCAATTTTAACTCAATTGTAAATTCAGTGCCGCTGATAAAAGAGTCATTCCGTGTCGTCCTGACCTTTCCTATGACCAGTTCGTACGGCCAAATCTCCACCACAATTGCGCCTACGCTTACAATCGGCGTCTCGGTAATTTCCATGTCTTCACGTTTTACACCGTGTCTTTCAAGCATGTGTATGGCGTGATCTAATAGCGGTTCGGGGTTGTTGTAGTTTAGCACCCAAACTTTTCCTTCATAATCAATTTTCTGCAATTTGAAACAATCCCAATTTACTCATATAACAATTATTCGGGGTCTGTCACGTTTAGAGTCATGGTGCTGACTACTCTGGATAGCTTTCTAATTGCCGCTATCACTTTTTCAAATTCATCCTGGCCCACTGTTTGTATCTCGGCAATCACATCATAAGCGCCAAAAGTGAGATATGCGTTGCTGATATTTTGCATTTGCTTTAGCTCGTCTACGATGTATTCCTCCGCTCCTAGGTCGCAGTTTAATAAAATGAATCCTTTGTGCATTGCTATCTTAAAATAATTACACGGTTCTTGTCTTTAAGTTTTACAGTATTACCATCTGCTGCGGCCGCCGTAGCTGTTGCCACCGCTTCCGCTTCCGCTGTCTTTGTCGCCGTATCTCTTTCTTGGACCTCTGCTGTCTCTTGGATTTCCACCGCTACTTGATCCTCCATACCCTCCGGAGCGGCCTCCTCTGGAATAATTTGATCTTGACTGGCCTCCGTATCTTCTTGACGGGGTTTGTCTTTTGAGTGGGTCTGGGATTGAAATCTGAATTCCCATCTCCTGGTTTAAATCTGTAATTGGAACTTTGATTTGACGTTTAATGAGATTCCAGTCGCCTACTGACGAATAGGAGACAAATGTTACTGCTTTACCTTTTGCACCTGCTCTTGCCGTTCTTCCAATTCTGTGGAAATACACCATCTCTACATTTGGAACGTCATAGTTGATTACTAGTTCGACTCGCGGAACGTCTATTCCTCTTGATGCGATGTCTGTTGCAACTAGGATGTCTGCCTTGCCGTTTCTGAACTTGGCCATTGACTGTTCCCTTCTGTGCTGTGACATGTCGCCTTCGATTGCAACTGCGTCGTATTTCTCCTGATGAAGGAATTTTTGAACGTCTCTGGTTCTATATTTTGTTGAGCAGAATACTATGCACTGGCCTTTTACTGGTTTGATAAAATCTAATAAATATTTGAATTTGTCCCTGTCTTTGATCACCAGGAATGATTGATCAATCCCCTCTCCACTAAGATCGTCTGCATCTAACAGGAATTGTTTTGGATTCTTTAGGTAGTCTTCGGAAAGTCTTAGGATTTGTGTAGGCATTGTTGCTGAAAACAATGACATTACTCTGTCTTCTGGTGCTAAATCTAAAATAAATTGTATATCGTCAATGAATCCCATGTCCAGCATTGTATCTGCTTCATCTAGGACAATGTGGCTGATGTCTCTTAATTCTATTGAGCCTCTTTTGAGATGATCAATTAATCTGCCTGGCGTTGCTACGAGAATTTCAACTCCTCTGTGGAGCGCATCGAGCTGGATTCCCATTCCTTGTCCGCCATAAATTGTTGCCACTCTGATTCCTGTGTATTTTCCGAATTTTTTAATTTCATCTGCAATTTGCATGGCCAGTTCCCTTGTTGGTGCCATGACCAGTCCCTGGATTCCCTGTTTCGGCTTGATTTGCTGTAGCATTGATAATGCAAACGCTGCAGTCTTGCCAGAACCTGTATGTGCCTGTCCTACAACATCCCTTCCTGATAGTAATACCGGTATGGCTGCTTCTTGAATTGGAAATGCCTCTTCAAAACCTTGGTCTATAATTCCTTTCAGCACGTCGTCGCTTAACCCTAAATCTTTAAATTTTGTCATTTTCTTTTTTCTCTTTGGCAATGACGAAAAAGCTCATTGCCCGCTCGTCATTATTCTGATGCTTGATGCCGACTGTGCCCTAATAAACTATGTCATTCTTTACGAGTCCAGTTGGGCGTCGATTATTTTTTTGAAACTCTCAAATGGCTGAGCTCCCTTTAGTTCTACAAATCCAATCTGATCATTCCCTATGAAGAATCCCGGCGTACCTGAAACTCCGTAGTCCCTTCCGTCATCAAGATCTTTTTTGATTTCTGAAATATGTTTTCCACTGGCAAGGCACGAATCAAATATTTTTTGATCTAATTGCATGCTTGAAGCATACTGGCTGAACATGGATAGCGCATCGACAGTCTCAAGTTTGTTCCAATCGTTTTGCTTTTCAAACAGCATGTCGTGCATTTCTCTGAACATGCTTTGATCATTTGCACACTCTGCTGCAATTGATGCGGACAGTGCGTTGGGGTGAATGCTCTGAATGGGGAAATCTCTGAAGACTAATTTTACTTTTCCCTGCTCGATATATTCGTCAAGAATCAGCGGCAATGTCTGGGTGTGGAATCTTGCACAGAATGGACACTGAAAATCTGAAAACTCCACTATGGTGATTGGGGCGTCCGGATTTCCTATTATTGGA
>JAQBHN010000067.1:0-6497 GCA_032127635.1 Nitrososphaerota archaeon | reverse complement strand
AATGTACAAACTAAAATCGATATTGATTTTTTAAATCCTCAAACCAAAAAAATCCAAGAACATATTGACTATACAATTTCTGTTTCTAAAGATGGTGAAAAAGTATTTGGACCAATTCCACTAACTCACACATCAGTTGGTTCTGTAAAAATTCCAATTGAATTCAATCTTGGGGACGGAGTATACACAATGGACTTTAAAATAGAAGGAATTTTGTTCCAACCATTGCCAGCTGAAACAGCATCTTTCGATATTGTTGTTGGCGACGCTCATGCTCAACCATCAACTCCGGATAAAGATGATAGCGGAGGATGCCTAATTGCAACTGCAGCGTATGGTTCAGAAATGGCACCACAGGTTCAACAACTAAGAGAAATTAGAGACAACACAATTTTGTCAACTGAATCAGGTACTGCTTTTATGACAGGATTCAATCAATTCTATTATTCATTTTCACCAACAGTTGCTGACTTTGAAAGAGAGCAACCAATTTTCAAAGAAATTGTAAAAGCGGGATTAACCCCAATGCTATCATCGTTATCTCTACTAAATTATGTGGAGATAGATTCAGAGCAGGAAATGCTAGGATACGGCATCTCTTTAGTACTTCTGAATATAGGAATGTATGTTGGAATTCCCGTATTTGGAATTCTAAAGTTATACCAGTTTAGAAAAAACTAGTTCTAATTCTGAAAATTCCAGTGAAGTTTTTATGGATCCCTGCAAGTGATTTGCTTAATGAAGACAAAAGCACTTAGCTCTTTCTTCGTACTATTTGCTATCGCAGCAGGTATGGTCGCAATGACACCAGCTGCTTTTGCAGATCACGCAGAAGTCACAATCGAAACTGCACCAGGTTCTGGCGCACCAGGTTGTGAGGATACAGCAGAGGGATGTTACATCCCAAGCACTGCAACAGTAGATGTTGGTGGTAAAGTTATCTTTTCAAACACAGATAGCGCAGCACACACATTCACATCTGGAGATCCAACAATGCCTGATACAGTTCAAGCACTATTCGATTCTGGTCTAGCAATGGCTGGAAGTACATTCGAATGGTCTCCAACTGAAGCAGGAGAAGTTCCATATTTCTGTATGGTACATCCTTGGATGCAAGGTATGATCATAGTACAAGAAGCAGGAGCTGAAGAACAAAATGACATGATGGCAGAGGACTTGATGGTAACAATTACCGACTCAGCCGTATTGGGCGGAACTCAAGTAGATCTTGAATTCAACGTACTACATGTTAATTACATAATTACTGCAACACAAAATGGTGAAGTAATCTTTGAAGAATCTGCACATGCCATGGAAATGACTGCAAGTCACATGGTTGATGCTGTTGGATCTAGTGAAAGTCCAATAGATATCGAAATAGTTTCTTTGGGAATTGGTGCACCAGGTAACGAAGCAGATTGGACTGGACCAACAGGTTCAGTAGCTACATCAAAAGTTGTCCCAGAATTTGGTACAATTGCAATGATGATACTAGCCGTTGCAATCATAAGCATCGTAGCAGTAACTGCAAAATCTAGAGTCATTCCAAGATTTTAGGAATCTCTTTTTCTATTTTCTTTTTATTAGAGAAATTATTGCCAAGATAATAGCTGCTGCTGCAATTGACAATCCAAATATTGCAAAGTCATAAGCTGTACCATCAGAAGAAACTTTGGCCTCGCCTGAGTTTAGTTTGGAAACATCTTGCTGTAAAGATGAAATTACATTCTTTAGTGCGGCAATGTCAGCGTCTCCAGCACTAGATGATGGTGGAAAATCCAGCACCGCTGTAGGCTCTACATCCTCTACAGGTATTTTGACATCAATTGGAATTCCATTAATTTCGCCTTTGAATTCTACAGTGTAACTTCCAGTTTTGGTTGGAATTATTGGTGAGAAATAATATCCAGGCCTAGGATCAGAATTGGTATCAATTTTTTTGGATGCACCTCCAAACATTGCGGTAGCGTCAATATTTTTGAAAACACTGGTCACTCCTTTGCGAGTACCCTCTGTTTCCCCAGCCTCGGTGAATTTAAAGACAAGATCGTTTCGAATTCCCACTACAGGTGGTTCAACTCCCCATCCCACTTCAATTTCATATGGTTCAACATGAACGCTAGTATGTGCAAATGAGGAAGCAGTCATCCCAATCGAAAATAATGCTACAAGGCCAAAAAATGCTATCTTCACGACCACCATAGGACGATTATAGGTTATTATCTTTACGTAAATTGGTACAGATTTAGAAATTTGTAAACTGTTTAAATTGTGATAACTGATATCGTCAGCAAATGAGAAAATTTCTAATATTTTTGCTAGTTTTATCATTCGTTTCAATTCCATTTGCAGCGGCTCATCCATTCACAGAAGAAACAATTCCAAGCCTAGCATCAAATGCTCCAGTAGGAACAACGGAAGTAATTGTATATTTTTCAGAACCAGTCGATGCCAATTTTAGTGAAATTAAAATTCTGGACAACAGTGGAAGTCAAATTGATAACAAGGATACCAATTACTATGAAGGTGAATCGTCCCTAATTGTTACCACCCCTTCATTAGAAGATGGGGTTTATACCGTAACAACCAAAGTCCTCTCCAAGGTTGACGGGCATCTTGTTCCAGGCGCATTCCTGTTCGGTGTCGGAGATGTAATAATCAAAGATCAGAATCCGCCAGCAGTAGATTCAGAAATAATATTTTTGCCAGAAGCTGGAGCACGATTTCCTGGAATTCTAGGTCAAACCATTGTTTTGGGAGCAGTAATTGCATCACTAATAATTTGGGGAACACAAAACAAACAGCTAATCAGAAAAGAATTAGATAAAGTAGAAATTTTTCATCATGCAAAATTCATGTCAATTACAGGGATTGGGTTGATGCTTGTATTCATTTCAAACATTCTAACAATTGTTGTTCAAACAATCAGACTAGAAACTTCGCCACTAGACGTGATTCAGACATATTTTGGTACAATTTGGCTTGCAAGAATGATAATTACAATCATTTTACTGGCCATTTGGTTTGGAATGGACAGGCAAAAGACACTATCAAAGAGAAATCAAATTCTAATGCTCGTCATATCATTAGTATTAATTTCAACTTCTAGTTTGATTGGTCACGGTGCAGCAAGTGAGCAGGCAGGTGCACTAGCATTAGACTACATCCACAACTTAGTTTCAGCAGTCTGGATAGGTGGAATCATCTATTTTGTTTTTGCATTACTTCCAACATTTTCACAATTAAAGGAATCAGCTCGAGAGAAAATGAGTTTGGTCATAATTCCAAGATTTTCAATTGCATTCATTATTTCCATAGGAATTGTAATAATTACGGGCCCAACTTTGATGTGGTCCTTGGAAAGTGATGTTGGATTAATCACAGAATCAGTATTTGGTCAGTTAATCATTCTAAAAATTACAATAGCTGCAATATTGGTTGGCTTGGGAGGGTTTGTGCAATTTAAAGTTCAGAATAATGCTGAAAAGAATTTTTTGTCTGGAAAAATTTCAGTCCATAATAAACTAAAAAAATCTCTTAAAGTTGAAGCTGTATTAGGGATAATTCTTCTGGGAGTAGTAGCTTTACTAACAAATGGAACATTGCCTGCAGGTCAGATTCAGCAAGTGAGCGGTCAAGAAATTGTCTACGGGTTTAAGACAACGGAATTTTCTGAAAATGCAAAGTTCGATATCGATATTTCGCCATTTTCCAGCGGAGTGAATACAATTCTTGTAAAAGTAAGTGATTTTGAAGGAAATCAACTTTACGATTCAGACCAAATTAAAGCAAAGATATCAAATCCATCAAAGAATATCTCTCCGATTGAAGTCCCTATGGAACTCATCAAGCAGAAAGAAAACAGATCTAATGAATTCCAAGGAGAGTTAACATTTGGATTTTCAGGAGAGTGGCTAATAGAGATTGAAGCTCAAAGGACTGAGAATGCAAATGAATCAATCATGTTAAATTTACTTGTAAAACCCAGATTAACAAATATTCAAACACAAATTATCGAATATGAATTACCTGAAAATGCAAAGCCGTTATTCCCAGTATATGATGGAAAAGATTCTTTGTGGATTAGTGATGCATCTGCCCCTCGATTATGGCAGTTTTCACTTGAAACAAACCAATTTACTCCATACTCATTTGATGGTTTAGTTACAACATTTCTAACACAGGATAACAAAGGAAGAATTTGGTTTACAGATACGCCGAGAAATCAAATTGGATTTATCGACATCGAAAGTAAGGAGATTACGACAAAAACTCTTCCAAAACTGGATCCGGTGATTTCCGAAAATACGCCGCTATTCATCAAATCAGATTTTGATGGAAACATTTGGATTACAGTTGTAAACAAAGATAAAATTTTAAAATATTTGCCAGAGCAGGATTTGTTTGAAAAAATATCTCTGCCAGACAGACAGTCGCTACCATTTGCATTAACTGTTGATGAGGATGGAAAGATCTGGTATTCTGCAACTGGAGCAGGAAAAATTGGATTCATCGATCCTCAAAATAATCATCTAACCCAGATTTCCACTGAAACAACATTGCAGGGTCCCGAAGCTTTAATTTTTGATGATGATGGAAATCTATGGATTGCAGAACATACAGGCTCGGCAATCACTAAATTTAATCCAGTTTTAGAGACCTTTGAAAGAGTAACTGTGCCTGATGGTGAAGCCTTGCCATTTGGTATGACGTTTGACAGATATGGGAACATTTGGTTTGCACAACACACTGTAGATAGTTTGGGCGTCTATGATCCGGACAACAGCGATTTGTTAGAAGTTTTAGTTCCAACTGAGACGTCTTTTGTTCAATTCATGGCATCAGATGGAAATGATAACGTGTGGTTTGTTGAACAGCAATCAAACAAAATTGGAATGGTAAAGATTACAGAAATTCCAGTAAGCATTTCACAAGTTCAAGAATCAGAGGGCATTAAAATAAAGTATACGGAGATTGCATCGCCGTTAATTGCTTTAGGGATTATTGCAACATCGTTGTTTTATGTAAAAAGTGTTCAAGATAAAAGAAGGCTGAATTCTTTAATCAGTTCTTAGATAGCAATCCGGCTGACTTTATTCCCATAGTTCCTGCAAGCAATCCAATTGCGATCAAGACAATGGTTCCTGCAGGGGTAATATCAAAGATGTAAGAGACCAGAATTCCCACTACAACTGAAAAAACAGAAAAACTCATTGAAATGATTGCTGTCTGTTTGAATCCTTTACCATACATTATTGCAGTGACGTTAGGAATTACAAAGAGAGCGGAAATCAGCAATACGCCTACAAGTTGAATTGATGTGACAACAGTGATTCCTGCCATAAATACAATCAAGTAGTTTATTTTCTCTACAGGAATTCCACTAACTTTAGCTTGTTCTTCGTTAAATGTAGAATAAAGTAGTTGCCTATACAATATCAAAATAACAATCAGAATTGCCCCAGTCAATGCTAAAATTAGAATTGTATCATCTACACTTACAAGCAAAATACTTCCAAATAGAAAACTAAAGATGTCAATCGTAAATCCTCCAGATAGTCCAATAATAACGAGCCCGACTGCTATGCCTGACGACAACAATACTGCAATTGATGCATCGCCGGAGATGTTGTATCTGTCTTTGATTTTTGTTATAATTAACGCACTTGCTATTGAAACACCGTATGCCGTCCATAAGGGGTAAACGCCAGCTAGCAACCCCAATGCAATTCCGCCAAACGAGGAATGTGCTATTGCATCACCAAATAATGAATAACGTCTTAAAACTAGAAACAATCCCACAACTGAACAGAGGATTGCGATTGCGACGCCGGAAATTAATGCTCGATGCATAAAACTGAAAGTCAGGATTTCAAGAGACATGGCTAATGATGATGCATGTGTTCCTGCATTGAGGCCTCGGAATATTGTTTAACTAGTGCGTCATCAGAAAAGAATTTTTCAGACTCACCATGAAAGAACAAAGTCCTGTTCAAACATGCCACATGATTTGCTAGTTGATTGACGGCATCCAAATCATGAGATGACCAGATAATCGTAATTTTTTGTTTAGAGTTTAATTCGCGCAGAATACTGTAAAACAAATCAATGCTCTGTTGATCGATACCAGTTACTGGCTCATCTAAAATCAAAATTTTCGGGTTGTTTACCAAAGCCTTTGCAATAAAGACACGCTGTTGTTGTCCGCCAGATAATTCCCCTATTCTTCTTTCGCGAAGTTCATGTATCCATAATTGTTGTAAAATTTCATCAATTTTATTTTCATCAGATTCATTTCTTAATCCCATTCTAACAACATCAGTAACAGTTACTGGAAAATTTTTCTCAAAGATTGGCTTTTGTGGTACATAGCCAAGTTCTTTCAAATAATTTTTTGATTTTTTTATATCTTCATCAAAAAATTTAATTGTACCCGTGTATCTTGTATGAAGCCCAAGCATCGAAGCAAAAAGTGTTGATTTTCCAGCCCCGTTTGG
>JAQBHN010000066.1:0-5776 GCA_032127635.1 Nitrososphaerota archaeon | reverse complement strand
ATTGGTATCTTGCTTAACCCGTCACGTTTTTCATTTTGCACGATTAACCCTTTTTCTAACAGTTTGCCCAAAGCTGTTTCAGCGTCAACTCTATCTAGAAACGTTGTCCACACAATTGCACCTATCGTATGATATCCTTGTCTGACTGATTCTAAAACTACGACTTCTTCGATTCTTTTGAATCCTTCTTCAATTCTGACATTCATGAAGTCTTTATCTCTAATTGATCTTCGAGCATTTTTAACATCGATTTCTATGGATTGTTTTAGAGCTTCCAATGATTCTGGAACCTGATTTAGCAATGATAGGAAACATGCTTGGTTATACCGTGCCATTCCGTATGTCGGATCTGACTCGATTGCTTTCTGAACCGCGTCGAGTGCTTTGGAATAATTTTTTTGTTCATAATGCACCAGCCCTTTGAGATTCCAAGCTTCTGGATTTGTAACGTCTATCTCTAGAACTCTATCGTATACTTTCAGAGCATCTGCATGTTCGTCTAGGTGGAATTTGGCATACCCTATTTTCATCAAAGTTTCTACATTGTCTGGGTCGATTCGTAACGCTTGCTCAAACATCTCTATGGCTTCTTCTAGTTTTTCATCTGCCATCAGATTGATTCCTTTTTTGAATAATTTTTTACGGTTGTAATCTACATCTACTAAACTTCTTTCCTGCGGGATTGTTTTCTCTACCTTTGATTCCTCTGCTTCCTTTGATTTTCTGGCAAATAGTTTCTTCACAGCTCAAAATGCCCTTTTATCTAGATAAATACCAATCTTAATTGAGCCTGCTGTTGTCCAAGTTGAATTTGAAATAGATTTTAGCGATCTAAATATAGAAATACTTGAAATATCTACAGACGATTGTGTCATCTCAGCCACGATTGGAGATTCAGGGACAAGCACCTTTCAAACAATCAGGTGTCTATGAAGCTCAAATCGCAATTACTGACAGGAAACCATCTGATGATGACATTCGCACAAAACAATTTTCGTCTTTATGGCGCGGGAATTTCCATCTTAGGGTAAAGGATGGAATATTTTCTGAAACCCTTGGTTCCTCCACAAATCCTCTTCCTTCATCAATTGCCAATCTTGACAACGTCTGGATCGTTGTCACTGATCTCTTCTCTTCGCTGCATACTGTATTTGATGTTCCTTTAGCTAGAACTGCATCGCGACATGAAACAAAATCTAATGCCTCATCTGAGACAAAAACAATTACTGATAACCAAATACCTACACGTTATACAAAAACAAATGCTGTTGGAGCCTCTGGCTATCCCGGCGACAAAGGTCAATCTGGTCAGCCTGGTCCGCCAGGTGACAAAGGTCAATCAGGTCCGCCTGGCCAACAGGGACCTATGGGTGCTAAGGGGCAAGACGGCCCCAAGGGTCAGCTCGGTGACAAAGGGGCAACCGGCGACAAAGGTCAGCAGGGCGATAAGGGAATTTCTGGCGATAAAGGATTAACTGGCGATAAAGGAATTACTGGCGATAAGGGCGATAAGGGTGACAAAGGAGTTACCGGTCCGCCAGGCGACAAAGGAGAAAAAGGTCCGACCGGCCCACTCGGAGAAAAAGGTCCTACCGGACTAAAAGGTCCAATAGGCGACAAAGGAGAAAAAGGTCCGACCGGACTAATCGGTGACAAAGGATCTTCTGGAATGAGAGGTGTCCCTGGCGACAAAGGTGACAACGGTCCCCAAGGTGTACCTGGTGACAAAGGACTGACCGGCCCACTTGGTGTCCCTGGCGACAAAGGTCCAACCGGATTATCTGGAGTACAAGGAGAAAAAGGAATTCAAGGTGGCCATGGCCCAATCGGCGACAAAGGGCCTATTGGTATGATTGGTGACAAAGGTCCGTTGGGTCCGTCTGGTCCATACGGAGACAAAGGACTGACCGGTCCGATAGGTCCACTTGGCGACAAAGGTACAATCGGCCCACCTGGTCCACTTGGCGACAAAGGAAACAAGGGTGTTGAAGGCCCCATCGGAGAAAAAGGTCCTCAGGGTCCTCAGGGTCCTGCCGGCTCTAAAGGGCTGACCGGAGTTCCTGGCCCTCAGGGAGAAAAGGGCGACAAAGGATCTGTTGGTCCGCTAGGAGAAAGAGGTCAGACCGGTCCTATGGGTCCGCTAGGAGAAAAAGGTCCTCAGGGTCCGCAGGGCTCACAAGGTGAACGTGGAACCACCGGCCCCTCTGGAGAAAAAGGTCCTCAGGGTCCTCAGGGAATTCAGGGTCCGCAAGGTGAACGTGGTCCAATCGGCCCACTCGGTTCAATCGGTGAACAAGGTTCTGTGGGGGGGCAAGGTCCTGTAGGTCCTGCCGGTCCAAGAGGTCCGCCCGGCCCGCCTGGAGAAAAAGGTCCGTCTGGCGGAATGTCTTCGGAGCAGAAAGCACTCTTCAAAGAATTGCTAGAGATACTTACTAACAAAAACACGCTCTCTACTGAAGAGCAAATCAAATTGATGAGTTATCTTTATTGAGAAACTAGATATTTAATTTAAAAATAATTATGTTAAAAGTTTGTTTTCATAATCCAATTTGCAAATTTTTATTTTACCTTTGATTTTTTTCAGAATTTTTTTTTGACATCTTTGCTGTTTTTTCTACATTGTCTGCATGTGTGCGATGCAGTTTCCTGCAAAATAACCTTCAATGCTGTCTCTGAATCTTTTTTAATTCTGTGACAAATTCTACAGTTGACACTGTTTTAGAATTTAGAAAAATGAAAACAATTCGTCGTCTTTATGACGATTGTTAGTTGTTAACGATCTTATCGTCTTCTTGGAGCTGCTGCTTTTCTCTTTGGAGCGGCTTTGCGTTTTGGTGCTGCCTTTCTCTTTGGAGCTACTGCTTTAGTTGCTGCTGCTTTTCTTTTTGGAGCTGCTTTTCTTTTTGGAGCTGCTTTTCTTTTTGGAGCTGCTGCTTTGCGTTTTGGAGCTGCTTTTCTTTTTGGAGCTGCTGCAGATTTTGGTGCTGATCTACGTTTAGTTGCAGCTTTTCTTTTTATAGCCATACAGAATTCCGTAATTTCATCGTTTTTCAGTGGTTAAACTAAAGAAATTTACACAATTTGATTACAATTTGTCAAGTAATTTTATTGGATTTTTTTTTATTTTGATCGTAAAATTTCCAATTCTCTCTTTTTGAAACTATTTTTTTAGCCTCAAGATCTATTTTTTTCCTACAAATTTCCAATTTCTAAGGCTATTTGCGCTTAATAGTGATGTTTTTTTTAAAATTATTTTTTTTGTATTTTGTTTTAAATTTTTAACACAAATTTTCAATGCAAATTATTCAGATCCATTTTTTGATTATACGCCACGTCTTTTGATGATAGTTAGCACATCTTCGTCAATCATGGTGTGGCTCAGCCCGACTCGCTGTCCTCCAAACTTTACACTTTTACCCCAAACTAAACCGTATCTGAATTCACTTTTCAATTTTCTGTGCAGTTTATTGCAGATATCTTCTACGGTATCGCCCTCTCTGGCAATTAGAGGTTCTTTGAAGTCCGCTTCTCCGCCCTTTGGACGCAAGTAGATCCTGATGAATTTTAGCTTCTCGTATATTTTCTCTTTAAGTATGTCTATGTTGAGATCTGAATTTGCAGACACCTCGATAACTTCTGATTTGATTTTTGTTTTCAAATCTTTTAAAAATGCTTCATCTACTAAGTCAATTTTGTTTAGAACTGTGAGTGCTTTTGAATAACTGATGTTCCCTGCAATATGATCAGCTAGCTGCTCTGACGTGATGTCTTCTCTGACTACCACGCGAGCACTTACCAAACCGTAAAGATGCAAAATATCCTTTAGATGTTTTTCTGTGATTTTTGTTAATTTCACTTGTTGCGCAATGGCAATTCCTCCCATCGATGCTTTTTCAATTGTAATGTTTGGAGGCAGCTGATTCAGTCTGATTCCAATATTTCCTAATTCGTTAACCAGCACATCTTCGTGAAACGGCTGAAACACATCTAACATTAGCAACACAAGATCTGCCGTTCTGGCAACTGACAAAATTCTCTTCCCTAACCCTTTGCCTGAAGATGCCCCCTTGATAATTCCTGGAAGATCTAATACCTGAATGTTGGCACCTCTATACTCCATCATTCCCGGTACTACTGTTAGCGTTGTAAACTGAAAAGCTCCTATGGCTGAATTCGCACTAGTCATTTTGTTCAACAGCGTTGATTTTCCAACACTTGGCAATCCGATAAAAACAACGGTCGCATCCCCACTCCGCCTTACATCAAACCCATCCTGCTTCATTCCGGATTTTTTGACAACGTCAGCTTCCTGCTCTCTTTTGAGCTTTGCAATTTTTGCTTTGAGTAAACCTATGTGGTGTTCGGTAGCTTTGTTGATCTGAGTTTTTGCCATTTCATCTTGAATGGCCTTAATTTTTTCAGGAATTCCCAACGCCGATCACTTCTTTCCAGTATCCGTTCAAATAAAATCGTATAACTTCCACTTAGTAGCAAATATTATTCGGTTCAAAAAACCATTATTGTGAAAAAGAGAACGTTTGCAGTAGATATTGACGGGACTATCACTGAAAACGGTGGAGGCAGAATCCATCTGGACGCTCTTGAATCACTACGCCGTTTGACCAACATGGGGCATGATGTGATTTTTGTAACTGGAAGGTCTTCAGTTGAGGGTTTTCTACTGTCAGTTTTTGGCGGGACTACAAAAATTGCCGTGGGTGAGAATGGCGGCTGCATCACTATGGATTCGGATGATCATGTTTTGCTGGGAAACCTTGAAGAGTGTAAAAACGCCTTTGAAATAATTAGAAATGGCATCGACAATGTTAAAGAAAAGCATGTTTTTCCACGGATGACTGAGGTTGTTTTGGAGAGAACTTTTGATTTGGAACTTGCAAGACAGTTGCTTGCTGAAAAAAACATCAACGTTGAATTGTCTGACAGCCAGTACGCGTACCATATCAATTCCCACGGGATTAACAAGGGGACTGGATTTACACAAATCATGAATAAGCTATCTATTTCACGCGATGACGTCATTGCAATCGGAGACAGTGCAACCGATATTCCGTTGTTCAAAGTGGCAAAAACAAGCATTGCGTTAGGTAACGCATCTGATCGTGTAAAATCTGAGGCCACCATGGTAGTTTCAGCACATGCTGGAGATGGAGTTCTTGAGGCATTAGATAAATTAGCACCTATTTTATCTGAGATGTAGAATGACATTCAAATCCATTATTGATGAAGTTGAAAACAATCTGAACAAAATACTGTCTGATCTATCTATCTCAGATGTGGAATTTTCTGTCGATCCTGCAAAACCGGGCTTTGGCGATGTAAGCTCGAACATCTCTTATTTGCTTGCAAAACAACTGAAAAAAAGCCCTAAAGAAATTGCTGAAATGCTTTCCGAAAAATACTCTAAATGTACAAACACACTGGTTTTAAACTCTGAGGCCCACACTTCTGGATATCTTAACTTCTTTGCAAACTGGAAAAAATTATCCCAATTGATCCTCTCCGAGTCCTATCTTGACACATGCGGTGATGTTGATATTGGCAATGGCTCCACAATTGTAGTTGAGCATACTAGTGTAAATCCAAACAAAGCACTTCACATTGGCCATATTCGAAATATTGTCATCGGAGACACTGTATCTAGAATTTTGGAAAAAAGCAAACTACAAAGTAAATGTGCTAAATTACATTGATGATTCTGGACTTCAGGTTGCTGACATTGTGGTTGGGTTCAAACACTTTGGGTATGCGCAAGAGC
>JAQBHN010000065.1:0-3370 GCA_032127635.1 Nitrososphaerota archaeon | reverse complement strand
CTCTTTATCGGCATTGGTGTGGTTGCCGGTTTGGCTTTTGGGTTGTATCTTATTGATGTCAAAAACACCGGCCAATTAGTTTTTGTTGAAGGCTCTTCGATTTCTATAGTTACTGAAAAATTTGATTTTAAAAAAGGAGAGGAGATTACTATTCGAATTGTAAATTCTGGAACTGCCCCACTGACTTTTTCTGACGCTTCTTACGGTCTTCGAATAACTGGATTATCTGGGATTCTGATATTTGCTCCTTGGATTTCTGGAGAAGTGATATCTAGTCTGGAACCTGGTGATGAAATTATTTTTTCATGGGATCAAATAAAGAATGATGGCGACGCAGCTTTGGAAGGTCTTTACAAAATATCGGCAAAAGGAATTGATAATGAAGGAAATAATGTGGAAAAATTCATCACCATTACAATTTGGAAATAATTCCCAGTAACATAATTTATAATCGCATTTCACAGAATATCTTTGTCGCAAGACTTGTGCCGGGGTCGCCTAGCCTGGTAGGGCGCGCGCCTGGAAATTGTTTAACCATAAAGCGCGTTCTCGCAAGGGAACGGGAGTTCAAATCTCCCTCCCGGCGCCATTTTTTAATTTGAATTAATGTCCTAGATCGTATTCAAGGATTGGATTTTCATAAATGCATTGGTTTTTTTACAAACAAAAAAATTGATTTTTATGAAAACACATGTTGGTTCTTCTGAAATTGCTCCACTTGAGTGGATGTCCATTAACCAGTTTCTACATGATGTAAAGGAAATTGATTCTCAATGCATATCTGTCTATTATCCATATGGCAAAGGACAAGAAACTATCTCTTTACTACACGAAACAAAGCGAAATGATACCCTTGAAAGAATAGAATTAAAAATTGAAAATAAAATTACTGAACTTAAAAAAAATCCTGTCTCTGTAGGTAAATTTACAAAAACCTTGTGCATTTTTGGATGGATAAAAAATGGCAAAGTTAACCTCAAAGTAATTGGGACTTCAAAAAAACTTCCGTACGTCTACATGGTAAGTAAAAAACCATTTATCAAACCATTCAGTGATGTTTTAAAAACTAGTTATGATGTTTTGTTAGTAACTTTAGATCAAAAATCTGCAAGAATCCAAAAGTTTCATGGCAATCAAATAATTCAAGAAGCTAAACTTAGAATTGACTTGCAAGGTAGACACCGAAAAGGAGGACAAAGTCAAGGAAGATTCCTTAGAGCAAGGCAAACAAAAATTCATGTTTTCTTTAAAAAAATAGCAAATAAAGTCAAAGAAATGGATTCAAATTCTTCACTAATTCTATTGGGCGGAATTGGTCCTGCAAAAACAGAATTTTATCATGAGCTCAATTCAGAATTGGTGAAAAAATGTCGGTTTGTAGAAAATCTGTCGTTTACAACTTCTATGAATGATGTGGATGCAAAAATAATTCACCACCTGTATCAGCATAGACGAAAGTATGTTGTAGAATTAATTGAAAAATATGAAGAACTAGTCAAAGATGGATTAACTGCTAAAAGAAATGATGTAATTTACAAGGCATTGGAAATTGGAGC
The DNA here is from genome assembly GCA_032127635.1 of Nitrososphaerota archaeon. Lineage (GTDB taxonomy): Archaea > Thermoproteota > Nitrososphaeria > Nitrososphaerales > Nitrosopumilaceae > Nitrosopumilus. Next base: position 1,814 of record JAQBHN010000065.1, on the reverse strand, counting down.
CGTAGACACCCTTATTGTTTCTGCAAATTATTACACTAATTCCCAATTCAAAAAAATTATAAAAATGCTAGAGATTGCAAAAAACACTTCCTCCAAAATAGAATTTGCAGTTTCTCCAAGCATAATAAAAAAACTGGATATTGATAATTCGGTTTTGGCGATTCTTAGATATAGAATAACATAACCCTCTTCTATTCCACGGATGTTGATTTACTGGATTTTTTCTATAATTTCATTGAATTTCCACGGGCCGCATTTTGCTTCATGATCTTCACTACGAAATAGCCCTTTCTCGTTAAGGTGATTTACAATGTGTGCTGAAAATGGCAACGCGCCTGTTGCTCCTGGCGAATTATAGTTCAAAATATGAAACGACATATCGCCTTCTACTTGAATCACATCTGGTACAAATTTCCCTTTTTCATCAATAATCGATGATCTTATTCCGGCTGTACCTTTTTCAGTTATTTTGCTTGCTTCTATTTTTGGCAGGAATTTTTTTACTCTGTCAACCATTGCTGTTTTTGACATCGACGATCGTATCTCATTCATTGCAAGTTCTTGAAATTGTTTATCAAAAATTGCTTTTCTTGCACCTGAACCTAGCATTTCTAACATTTTTGGAATGAACTCCTTGATATTTTCTGATTTGTTGTATCCGTACGGGCTAAAAACTGGAACTGCATTTGGTCCAATTTCACAACTGCCATCTACTCTGAGAATCCAGTGTGGATCTAAGAATGGGTATTCTGGAAATTCAGGAACAGAATACACGCTGGATTTTGTAAGATTGTTGTATTCGTTAGGGACTTTCCAATATTCTCCTCTGAAATGCACGTCTGTAAATTTTTTTGCCACTCCGACATCGTGTGCAATATCTACGGCCTCCCCTCCTGCGGCATTGATTAAAAATTTTGCATAAATTTCATGGTCACCGTTTAACGTAATTGCCCACATGTCTTTTTCTTTTCTTATCTTTGTAACTCTTGCATCTAGCAAAAACGTTGTACCGTTATCTTTGCTGTCTTTCATTATTGAATTTGTTAGTAGGGAATAATCAGTTGATGCATCTTTGTAAACACGCAATGCTGATTCACATTTTATTTCTGGCTCTATTTTTTTTAATTCTTCTTTGTTCAACAACTCGATGTCATTGTCTTCTAAACCGTTTTGTTTCCCCCATTTGAGATATTTTTCAAGAATGTTGATTCCTTTTTCATCTAAAGCAACTTCAACAACTCCGTCTTTTTTAAACGGCAATTTTTTTAATTTTGCATACACTTCCCACATCTCATAACCCTGAAAAGCTGATTTTGCAAACAATTTTTTCTTTTCTGGGTTGTATAGATATGGGGCATGAACTTTCCCTGTATTCCTTCCACTTGTATGAAACGCAACATTGTGGGCTTGTTCTATAACTGCTATTTTTTTAGATTTATTTAGACATGACAAAAAATACGATATTGATGTTCCAAGAATACCTCCACCAATAATTATTAAATCAAAACTGTGTGCCAATAACTTTCAATCTTCATTTAATTTAGTTGATAATAAATTGAATCTGTAACAATCAAGATTAATATCTTATACAATTCAAAACCTAATTATGTTTCCTGATAAATGTTCAGTACTGGAAGAAGGGAAACAATGTGTTAATCCTCCTGAATTTATTGTATCTGTTATTTCAGGAAATGATGAGTATATGGTAGGAGTTACCTGTCAAAAACATAAGCACATTGTTTCAGGAAAAATAAGTATTTTACAAAATGAAGGCAAAATGTATGAAGGAAAAATTAGTTTTTCACCTGTAAAAT
>JAQBHN010000064.1:0-12609 GCA_032127635.1 Nitrososphaerota archaeon | reverse complement strand
CCATCTTTAGTTGTGTTTATTGCTGATTCTAAAAATTCATCTGATCTTTCAGGTAACAGCATTAACGTTCTATCTGATTTATTCATTAATTGTTCTTTAATAATTTCTGATGCATCACCGTTAATCGAAATTACATTTCCTGTGAGTTTATTTAATCCAATATTTGTTTCACATAATTTTGAAGCAACAGGATTGATATCTATACTATACACAGTGCATTTCTTCTTCTTTGCAGCCGTAATGGAAAACATTCCAATACCTGCAAACATGTTTGTCATTACCTCTCCGTTTTGAATCAAATTGGCAATTCTCTCTCTTTCAGTAGATAGTCTAGGTGAAAAAAATGCATTTTTGACATCAACTGTGAATCTGCAACCAAATTCCCTGTATTCTGTCTCTGTATTGTCTTCTCCTGCAAGTATCTCAAGGCTTCTTGTACGAAATTCACCTTCTACGGCTGATATTTGACAGAAAACACTTTTAACAATTTTTACTTCATCTAACAATGTTTTTCCAATAATTTCTTTCTTTGATAATAATGAATCTGGAATTCTTACAATGATTATTTCTCCAATCTGATCAAATGCAGAAATTAATTCATCACTTTCGTTTTCTGTTAGTATATTTTCTAGTGCCTTTTTTAACATTCGAGTCAATGTTTGTAATAGAAATTTCCAGTTATTTTTTGATCTTTATCTAATCTACTTTCTAATTTATTTACACGTGGCCTAAGACTTTTCTCATCTCGTCTAAATGACATGTCTAATGATTTTAGAAATTTGTTCATTGCGTCAGGTTTTGGCATTGGCGATGTAGCAATGCCTGCAACACCTGGCTTTCCTTCAAATATTATCATTGAATCCGAAACCAAATCCATCAATTGTAAATCGTGATCAATGATTATTGCTGATTTTCCAAAGGAGCGCACAAATTTTTGTAAAAATTTTGCTACTGCGATTCTATCTTCCACATCTAAAAATGCCGAAGGTTCATCTAATGCGTACAGATCAACTTTTTGTAATAAACATGACGCAACTGCCACTTTTTGTAATTCTCCCCCAGAAAGTTTTTTGATGGATTTATTGTACAGTTTTTTGATTTTTAACGGGTCGAGAATTTGCTCTTCCTCCATACTCCCTTCAACAGGACTTCCATTTGCTTGATCTAATGATGAAATTACTTCTATGTCAAGATCATTTTGGAGATACTGTGGTTTGTAAGATATCTTGATTTTTTTATCAATGTTGCCTGAATCTGGTTTCTCAACTCCTGCAATCATTTTCATCAGAGTCGTTTTACCTAGTGCGTTAGCACCCATTATTCCTAAAACCTCCCCTTTTCTTATTCTTCCAGGCTCGATTGTCAATGAAAATGACGGATATTTTTTTTCTAGTTTTGGATATGTGAGAATTTCACTTCCCTCTTGAAAAATATCTGTTGATGAAGACGACACGTCAAAAGAAAATTTCTTGTCTCTAAATCTTACGTTTTCATTTGGTAGATATCCGTCAAGAAAAACATTGATTCCAACTTTGGTAGATAAAATACCTGAAACAATGCCGTATGCTGTGGGTTCTCCATACAACACTTCGATATAATCACTCAGAAAATCTAGTAGGGTTAAATCATGTTCTACAACCATTACACTTTTTCCAATTTTTGCCAAATTTTGTATCACTCTTGCTACCCCTATTCTCTGAAAAACATCGTTGTATGAAGACGGTTCGTCAAAAAAGTAAAACTCTGTATCTTTAGACGCTGCTGCTGCAACAGCAATTCTTTGCAATTCACCACCGCTTAATTCGTTCAAACTCTGTTCCATGGAATTTTCCAACCCCAGTTCTTTGATTAGTTCCCTTGACACTCCCCGTTCATCATATTTGTCGAGTAGCTCTTTCCCTGTTCCATTAAATGCCTGAGCGATATGGTGAACTTGCTGTGGTTTTATTGATGCCCGAATTTGCTTCTGTTCAATCTTTTCAAAATGTTGTTTAAGCTCTGTTCCGCTATAATGTTTTAAAATCTCGTCCCATTCGGGAGGATTTTCATATCTGCCCAAATTCGGTTTTAGATTGCCTGATAGAATGTTTACTACTGTGCTTTTCCCCATTCCATTCCTTCCTAACAATCCTACAACTTCACCTTTTTTTGGAGTCGGTAATTTGTAAAGTCGAAACGAGTTCATGCCATATTGATGAATTTTGTCCGTAGCTAACTCACTTGCTAAATTGATGATTGTTATTGCGTCAAAAGGACACACTTTGACACATATTCCACACCCATTACAAACGTCCTCATCAATCTGAGCCTTTTTTGATTCTTCGTTTATGGTGACACATTCTGCGCCTGATTTGTTTACTGGGCAGTATTTTATGCATTCTAGCCCGCATTTTTGTGGCTGACAAAGATCCTGATCTAGAACAGCTACTCTGTGAGTCATGTTGTAATTCTGTATTTTCTTTGCTTTATACCTATTTTGAGTATATTTCAAAACTGGCGTTACGTTAATAGATGAGAATTTGACATCAAATTTCAAGCCGGCCATAGCGTTAGGGTGCGACCCAATCCCATTCCGAACTTGGAAGTCAAACCTAATGTCGCTGTTGTGCTACTAAGATGCGAGAGCTCTTGGGAAGCAACAGTGCTGGCATTTTCTACTTTACACTCAATCTTTTAATATTGAATTAATTTGATTGATGTGAATTCAATATGCCAAATTGTAGTGTTTGTGGAGAAATATGCGATAATGACATTAGGTTGCTCAACCACATGATGGAAAAACATGGTTGGAGAAATCCAAATGTTGAAGCACCTGATAGAAACAGTAGAGGGTACTGATTTTATAAATTTTGTAAATAATCCAAGATTAACCTTACACCAAAACCTGTTGCACCTTTTGGGTTGTACGATTTTTCTTTTGTAGCTCCCTGCGTCCATGCAACTCCTGCAATGTCGATGTGAGTCCACGGGGTTTTCTCAATTGCGTTTTTCAAAAATGCTGCAGCCGTTATAGTGCCTGCTGCTCTTCCAATTCCAACATTTTTCATATCTGCAACATCCGATTTTATCATGTCCATATAGTCCTGATTTAATGGAAGTTCCCAAACTTCTTCTGTAGTTCTCTTAGATGAATCTGTAATTTTCTTTGTTAGTTTTTCATCATTTGATACGATTGCAGCTACGTTGGTACCTAGGGCTACGATACACGCTCCGGTTAAAGTTGCAAAATCAATCATTGCTTTTGGAGAATACTGCTTTTCTCCATATGCTAACGCGTCAGCTAAAATCAATCTTCCCTCTGCATCTGTATTTAGAATTTCAGCTGTTTTTCCACTGTATAATTTTATAATATCTCCAGGTCTGTATGACTCTCCACCTAACATATTTTCAACCGAAGGAACAATTCCAACTACGTTGATCGGTAGTTTCAATTCTGAAATTGATTTCATTATGCCCAGCACTGTACAACCACCACATTTGTCAAATTTCATTTCATCCATCGCGTTTCCGGGTTTTAATGAAATGCCGCCAGTGTCAAATGTTACAGCTTTCCCTACTAGAACAATGGGCTTTTCATTTCGCGGACCTTTGATATGTTCTAAAATGATTAATTTGGGTTGGTTTTTGCTTCCCTGACCAACTGCTGATATTCCTCCAAATCCTTTTTTCTGCAATTCTGGCTCTGAAAAAATTTTACAAATCATTTTATTGTTTTTAGACATATTTTTTGCAAAGTTTGCTAATGTTGTCGGAGTACATTCGTTTGGAGGTAAATTGGCAATACTTTTGGTGAATATCACGCCGTCTGCAACAATTTCTGCAATCTTGATAGCCTTTGAAATTTTGTTTGAATTTGAAATAATGATTGTAAGATCCGGGGAATTTTCTGCTTTTTCTGATTTGAACTTATCGAATTTGTAAAGAGCCATTTTCGAACCTTCTATTATTTGAGAAACTGCGGAAATTGGCTCAGATATAAAACTCGGTGGTGAAATTATTGAAAATTCCTTTAATTTTAATTCTCTCGCTTTTTGGGCTATTTTGCCTGAAACAAATCTGATTGTATCCTTTGTCAAATTCTCTTTTTTACCTATGCCTGCTAACAATATTCTTTGAACGTGTTTTTCGCCTGAAATTGGAATAACACTCAGTCTTCCCAGTTTCCCTTCCATGTCTTTTAGAGACTGGTCTATTACAGATTCAGTTTTAGTGTCAAATTTTGGTAAGCCTAGAACTTTGTTGGAATTTTCTAATACAAATACACATAGGAGACTAGTTTTATTTTTTGCAGAATTTCCAGTTTTAATTTTCACTATGAGCATCTATTTTTCAAGTATTATTTAGATTTACTATAGATCTATTATCTTGCTGTTGGTAATCATACTTGCTGATCTTAGAAACACTGCTTTAACCGTTTTACAACCTTGTTGACATTTTTCATCAATTCCAATTGTTGATGTTTTCCCTGTTTTTTCAATTAAAATTGATTTTATCAACGGAAGCAAAGCTGCTCTCCCGCCATATGCTCTTTTTTTAGTAATAAGCCAAAACATGTCTAGTGCAGTTTCATCTAGAATTTCTTCTCTTATCTTTTTTCCAAATTCTGAATAATGTCCGATTACTGTTATTTTACTCCTGGCAAAAAAGTTAACGGTTTTTGCAAATTTCATACACAAATAACACTGATTATCAAACAATAAAATTGGAATATTTTCTTTAATCTCCATAATGATACATGGTAGCGATCAAATTAAAATTTTACAGATTTAATACCTGAAATTTGTTTTGATGATTTATGAAAATAATCACAGATGATCCTGACTCTAGTCATACAAAGACTGGTGAATTCCCTTGCATTTCATGTCACACAGACTGCTGCAAAGAATATGTGATATTTGTTAATGCTCATGATGTTTACCGGCTTTCAGTTGGATTGGGGTTGCCGCCTGAGAATTTTTTAGAGATTTATGGGGCAAAGGACTACTCTTTGGGAGTTAAGGTGAGAGAAGGGCTGATTGACCTTGCCTTGAAGCAAAAAAATGGTGCGTGCGAATTTCTTGAAGACACTAAAGACGCCTTTCGATGCACCGTTAATGATTTCAAGCCAGGAGTGTGTAAATCATATCCGTTTCAAATGAAAAATGGAAAATTGGTTCAGATGAGCAACATAATGTGCCCAGTAGATTGGGATGTTGCAGAATTTGAGAAAATGATGGTATCTCATCTTGAAAAAGACGAATCTGAGTGGAAGTTCTATGATGAACTTGTAAAAGAATGGAATGCAAAATATTGGAGAAAAAAACCACTATCTGTATTTTTAAAATTCATGTTGGATAAAGTGGAATCCTCTTTAAAATCTTGATGGGTTAATTTGAATTTTTGAAATGCATCATCCTTTGGAGTTTTACGATCCGTGGTTTTCTTTTAGAAGTAGATTTTTATTCAATTTGCAAGTATAACGTTGCAGATGGGTCTTAATTATTATCAAACAAAGAAAAATATTCTCAGAGCCCGTAAATTGGTGATTAAGGGAACCAGCGCTGCAGGATCTGGCCATCCAGGCGGCTCGTTTTCTATGGCTGAAATTTTAGGATGCTTATTTAACAAACATTTGAAATTTGATCCTAATAACCCTCAATGGGAAGATCGTGATAGGCTGGTTCTGTCTAAAGGACATGCTGCTCCTGGATTGTTTTCTAACATGGCAGTTGCTGGATATTTTCCAGAATCTGAAATGGAAACATTACGAAAATTTGGCAGTAGATTGCAAGGACATCCAGATCTAAAATGTCCTGGAGTTGAATTTTGCGGTGGCTCCTTAGGCACTGGGTTATCATATTCTATCGGAATCGCACTTGCAGCAAAAATTGATTCAAAAGATCATCATGTCTATACTATCATTGGTGATGGTGAGTCTGATGAGGGACAAGTCTGGGAGGCTGCAATGACTGCTTCAAAATACAAGGTTGATAATCTTACAGCTTTTCTTGATAGGAATTTCATCCAACAGGATTCGTACACTGAAAAGATTATGCCCCTTGATGAAAATTTAGAAGGTTCGGATATTTCTGAAATGTGGAAAGATGCATCACGTTGGAAAACCGGCGATAAGTGGAGATCATTTGGCTGGAATGTTATTGAAATTGATGGACATCGAGTTGAACAAATTGATGCAGCCATCACAAAAGCAAATGCCACAAAAGGTGTACCTACAATAATAATTTCAAGAACCATCAAAGGAAAATCCATCGAACATATGGAGGATAATCCACAGTGGCATGGCAAGGCTCCTGACTCTGATATAGTTCCGATAATTGACCTTGAACTGGATTCACAATTTATGATTGCTCCCTCAATTATTGCGGGAGATATGACCAATTTGGAAAATGAAATTAAACGATGTGTTTCAGGTAGGGCAGATTACATTCACCTTGATGTGATGGATGGCCAGTTTGTTCCAACAAAAACTTTTGATCATAATAAAATTAAAGAATTGAGGCCACTTACAGTAATTCCTTTCGATACACACTTGATGATTAATGAACCTGTAAAGTATGTTAAAGACTATGTGGATGCTGGTAGTGATATTGTCACCGTCCATGCTGAAGTAACCGATGAATCAAGTTTTGGAGAAATACACGATGTGTTGAAACAAAATCAAGTCGGTGTAGGATTCTCAATTAATCCTGATACCGAATTACCAGAATGGTCTTACAAGTTTTTACAATCACTTGATCAACTCATTGTAATGTCTGTCGTACCTGGAAAATCCGGCCAAAAATACATTGAAGAAACACATGCAAAAATGTCAAGACTGAATTCGATTCTAAAACAACATAATTTTTCAGGCTATGTTGAGGCTGATGGTGGGGTAAATCTTGAAAATATTGGCTCGGTATTTGCTGATGGTGCACGTGTTTTTGTAGGCGGTGGCGCAATTGTTGGTCAGCAAGACGTTAGATCTGCAATTAGAGATTTCAGAACAGAGGCTTTGAAATCTAGAAGACATGGTTTGCTTTCTAAAGCAAATGAGTTGGGTGGTAGTGATTTAGTAAACAAATGGATTGGCTTGCATGTGATCGGCGATAAACAAGAACAAATTAAAAAAATTGCTCGGGAGGCAGGGTACATTTGAACGAACCAGTAATGACAGACATGCGTTCAGAATATTCTAAATCCTTGATTCAATTAGGAAAAGAAAATCCCAACGTTGTTGTTTTAGGAGCAGACACCACTGATTCATTAAAAACTTCTGGATTTGGAAAAGAATTTCCTGACCGATTTTTCAATGTGGGTATCGCTGAAGCTAATCTTGTCACTGTGTCTGCAGGATTAGCTGCGTCTGGAAAAATTTCTTTTGCCAGTACTTATGCCATATTCTTACCTGGCAGAGCAGTGGATCAAATTCGCAACAATATCGCTTATCCGTCACCTCCTGGAAAAAAAGGTCTCAACGTAAAATTAGTCACGTCTCACGGAGGTCTATCTGTAGGACCTGATGGTGGCTCACACCAGCAAATTGAAGACATTGCGATAATGCGAGTTATTCCTAATTTCAGAGTCTTTATTCCCGCTGATACTGTCGCAGTTTCAAATCTAGTACGGTTGATGGCCAGAGAATATGGCCCATTTTACATGAGAATGGCAAGATCTGCAACTCCGCTTATCCATTCTGATTCTCAGGAATTTCGAATTGGAAAAGGAATTACATTGAGAGATGGTTCTGACTGCACTATTGCTGCATGTGGAATCACTGTCAGAATGGCCTTAGAAGCTGCTGAATCATTACAACAAGAAGGAATTTCTTGTAGAGTTTTAGACATGTTTTCAATAAAACCAATAGATAATGAAATTTTAGAAAAAGCAGCTAGAGAAACTGGTTGTATTGTAACTACTGAAGAACATAATATCATTGGAGGAATGGGTTCTGCAGTGGCAGAATCTGTTTCCGAATCTTACCCTGTACCTATTAAGAGAATTGGAGCCCAGGATATGTTTGGAGAATCTGCACGTGACAATGAAATTCAGCTACTTTTAGAGAAACATGGAATAACATCTTTTAATATGGCAAAACAAGTTAAAGAAATTAGGAGTAAAAAATTATGAAAATTTTTCTTGATACTGCTAATCTAGAGTCCATTAAAAAATTCAACGACATGGGTTTGTTGGATGGAATCACGACCAATCCCTCACTTATGTCCAAAGAAGGAGGCAATCCAAAAGATGCAATGGAAGAAATTACAAAAATTATCAAAGGCGATGTAAGTTTAGAGGTTATTAGTACTGAATATTCTGGAATGATGGAGGAAGGTAAACGCCTTCGTCAATACGGTGATAACGTAGTAGTCAAAGTTCCTATGACTCCTGATGGTCTAAAAGCATGTAAATCACTTTCATCTGAAGGAATTCCAGTTAACGTTACTTTGATCTTTTCTGCAAATCAGGCTTTACTTGCTGCAAAATCTGGAGCAAAATATGTCAGTCCATTTATTGGAAGATTGGATGACATTGGTCAGGATGGAATGCAATTGATTCAAGACATTAAAGATATTTTTAAGAATTATCCTGAGTTAAAAACTCAGATTCTTGTTGCAAGTATTCGTGATCCGGTACATGTAGTTGATGCTGCAAAAATCGGTGCAGATGTTGTAACATTGCCTCCGGCAGTACTGGATAAAATGATGTTGCACCCGTTAACAAAAATTGGCTTGGAAAATTTTCTTGCTGATTGGGATAAGCTAAAATCTGGAAATCCTGATATCAAAATTTAGTTAATATTTACTAAGGACAAAATTATAAAAATTAAAAATTTAGGTAGTGCTATTCTGAACCTTTGTTTGTACTTTTTCTAGAACTTGTTCCTCTACCTGTGCTTCTGGTCATACCTTCTGTTGAAGGTCTTGCTTTTGGATCAGGCATATCTCCTAGTTTTCTAGAGCCGGTTCCTCTACCTGTGTGAACCATTCTATTTGCTGATGCTTTTTTCCTTGCTTCCTGGATTTTTCTAAATTCGTCTCCAGACCACTTTGTTGGATCATCATCAACCTCGATAGTTCCTGTACCTCTACCAGTTCTAACTCTAATTTTGGCCATAAATTAGATGAAATTATCTTGTATTTATCTAAGCTCATTTTTCATGGGTGGATCTGCACTTTTTATTTTAACTGCTAATCCAGCCAAGTTTCTTGAAATATGCAAACATCATGATTGCAGGAATTGCTGATGCAATTATTATAGTTATGAAAGATGTGAACGGTCCTAAAATAATTGAGTTGCTTCCAATCCCTCCTGGCAAATTAACGTTCATTCCATAAAAGGTACCGATTACTGTTGCTGGAATTGCCAATGTGAAAATTATAGTCAATATTGCAAGTACTTTATTTGTTTTTTCGTTACTTAACACAAAATCTGTATCTTTGTAAATTTCCATGGTTTCTCTAGATTCTTCTAACGTTTCGATTACTTTGTCAATATGATCAATTACATCATCATAGTATAATGCGAGTTCATCATCTTCACCGCCTGAAAATCGTTTAACATTTCTTGCTATTTCCAGCACAAATTTCTTTAATGGATTTGCTATTCTTCGTAATCTGTTAATCTCTCTTCTAAGTAAGGCAATACTTCTTGCTACAGGTTTTGCTTCATCGAAAACCCTATCTTCAATATCGTCTAGGTTTGCAATGATTTTTCTTGATGTGTGTAAAAGGTCATCTACCAACACATCCAAGATTTCATGAAGTAATGATCCTGATGATTCGCCTAGCAGCCTCTTTTTTCTTTTTTGATCAGAATCGGTCTTGCATATTTCTACCAATTCTACGAGAGGTTTCAGATCTCCTTGATGAACTGTGACTAAGAAATCTTTACCTACAAATATTGACAACTGACTGTTTTTGGATATTCCTGTCTTTTGTGCTAATGGCGGAAAATGAAGGATTACAAAAAAATGATTATCATAACTATCCAATTTTGGAAGCTCAAACTTGGTCATGCAATCTTCAATGTTTAATTCGTTGAAATTGTATTTTTTAGCCAAATTTTCAATGTCATTCCTGTCTGGATTTTTTAAATCAATCCATACAAATTTCTCTCCCTGCATGGTCTCTATTTTGTTTTCAATAGGGGTATCTGCTGATTTTTTGTTCGAACGTAGCCTATTTGTGATGAAACCCTTTCTCATGTCGAAAAATACCCTGATACAACAAATTTAAAGCGATCGCTATGATTGAGTAAAAACTGTTTTTGAATTTGAGGCTAATCTAATTTAGGCGTTTATTGTACCCATGGAAGAAAATAGTTTGTACCTATCCAAACAAGTCCTATGGATATTGCCATTGCAATCCACCATTTTCGCATATTTTGATTTCAACCTAGTCAATAATAAAGATACAGCTTAATTTTCAACATGATCTTAAAGATTATTACTGGTTGAACAAATTTCTTTCTTTGTGGCCTTCGTAGTACAGTGGTTAGTATAGAGGATTGTGGATCCTCGGACAGGAGTTCGATTCCCCTCGAGGGCCCATCTATTATTTTAAAAAATACCGAATTTACTGGATTCCATCTCTTCTTTGATGGCTAGTTTGAATCTGGGGGATTTGGTTTCAACATTTTTTGTTAACCATGTTAAAAATTTCTTTTCTGTTCCCTTCCCCTTTATTTTATCAAAATCAACACCCATCATTTCTGCTAGTTTTTCCACTAATGCCCTGTTTACACTTAAAACAAAAAAATGCCATCCAAATGCAAACTCTGAATCTGACATGACAAAATCATCTTGCCCGTGAACCATTTCTTCTAAAAGAGATAGTTGATGAGATAATGCTTTACTGGTTTTATCATAATCTACTGCCGAAACATTGATGTTAATTCTTTCTTCCATGTTTTGTCCAGGTAAAAACAAAATAAAAGGATTACACCGATTAGTCTTTTAATAGATATTCAAAATCTATGTCAAAATGCATTTTCATGATGTTGATGTACGTTTGAATCGATTCTGGAATCTCATCTCCGCATGCGACTCCTAGTTTTTTTGCATTAATCCAAATTACTAATGTCTGAATAATTGTTAAAAATCGATCATTTTTAATTTCTGGAGATCCAATTGACTTGGTATATCTTTCAGCAAATTCCCAGGCTGTAATAAAATCAACACATTTCACGCCAAAAATTGCCAGTAATTGTTCCTGCATATTTTCTGTTTTTTTGAATGGAACTCTGTTGATGATGTATGGAAAATTTACTTTATCTGGAAGACACCCTGGCAGAGGCCCCCAAATTGTAACTATCTTTGTATCTTCTTTTAGGCTTTCAAACTTTTTTAACATATTGTTAATTATATTTTCATCCGTAAACCAGAACAAAATTACTGATGCGTCTGAAATATCGGAGTCTTCTATGTTTTGGCAAATTAAATCTGCTTTGGTATTTTTTTCTTCAAGACTTTTTCTTGCTTGCTTTATTTTTTCAGAATTGTTGTCAATACCCACTGCCTTTTTAACTCCAAATTCGTTAATGGCAATCTCAATCCCTTTCTCATCTTTGCAACCTAAATGATAAAAGACGTCCTTTTCACCCAAATTTACAAATTTGAAAATCTCTCGAAATGATTTTTCATGTAATTGAACATCTTCACCACTAAGCAAGTTTTTAGGAAGAGTTTCTAAATATTCTTCAATTTTCATTATGCTTGATACAATTGATGAGAATTTATTCTCTTATGCTTTCTAATTTTGAAACTGCTTGCCATAATTGGGTTCTAACGTATGATGGCATGTTAGGATCTTGTGTAATGTCATCTAATAGGCTGATGGAATTTGCTGCTCTAACTGACAGTGAATATTCTTGATTTTTTAGTTCTACAATTAAATCTGTGAGTGATTTCTTGACTGTTTTTGGAGTTGAATTGCTAGACGTAATTTGTTCTAGTGTTTCAATTGCTCCCTTCATCGATTCTTTATTTTGAGCGTCGTCAACCATTTTTTACACCTTTTCTTAAAAATTAGAAGTATATAGTTACATCTCTACAAAGACATTGTCTGATTCTACTACAACATTGTATGATGTTAAATCCCTAATTTTTGCCGGGAATTTGATTAACTTTCCAGTTTTACAATCAAATTCTGCTGCGTGCCATCCACAAGTGATAGTACAACCATCTAATTTTCCTTCAGATAGACTAGAGCCTGAATGAGTACACGAATCATCTGTAGCATAATATTCTCCGTCAATATTTGCAACTAGAACGTCTCTACCGTCAATAGATACTTTCAACATTTTTCCGGCTGGAATATCTGATGTTTTACCTGCAATTATTTACCCCATTGAAGTTTTTATCTATTCATTCTTAATAATTTTTTGTATATGTCAAAATTAAGAATTAGGGATGCAAATGATTCAGATAAAATTCCAGTTTTAAAATTTTGTAAAAATACTTTTTCATGGGGAGATTATGTAAAGCAAGTTTGGGATTTTTGGATGTCTGAAGGTTATTTATTTTTAGGTCAACAACCAGAACCAGTTGGAATTTGTCATGCGTTTTACTCTGACAATCAAGTGTGGATTGAAGGAATTAGAATTGAACCCACTTTTCGTCGCCAAAATATA
>JAQBHN010000063.1:0-5505 GCA_032127635.1 Nitrososphaerota archaeon | reverse complement strand
GGTTTGAGTGCACCTGTTGATTCCACTGTTAGCACTTTGACATCTTCTTTGTCAGTATCTGTAAGTGTTGAAATATTTGCAGAATTCCATTTTGCGTGAACTGTTCCACGCCCTAGTCTGGCATAACATTCCATTTTGATTCTTTGACCTGGCGCCAATTGGATTATTGGAATCTTATCTGAGACTGGTTTGATTGAATCATCTTCTGAGGATAATTCATTTGAGTAGATTGTTCTTGTAACGTCAGAGTCACCTGAATCTAAAATTAGCATTACTTTGCAGTTTGAACACCCTGTTTCACTTTGACATTCACACTTTGATGGCTCGTTAAATCTTGACAAGTCCGTTGTTATTGGAATCAGTCCTAATCTGTGGGCTAAACCTTCATCAGGCAGAACGGATGAGTTTACAATGATATCTACCGTGTCAATCGCAAACACTGGAACGCCGTTTAGACATACACGTCTAAGTGCGTTAGCATACTGTAATGGAATGCCTTTCAGTTTTACGGCGATTTTGTGATCATCTTTGCTAATAATCTCTAAGGATGACAATGAGCAAAATTCCTAAAATCCACATAAAAATCTAGCTCGATATTAGGCAGAGGTATGAATGAATTTGCTCATTCATGATGTCTGCTTTTGCATGCTCTAACTCATATTTTTGAAATGGTCACAGACTATGATTTTGAATAAATGATTCTTAATACAGATAAATAACAAATCCTCGTTACTAATTTTAGAAATGGCTGATGTTACACTAGTGAGATACTCCTTTGAGGGGGAAAAATTTGAAATCATGGTAAAGCCGGATCCTGCATTGGAATACAAACTTGGAAAGAAAAAAGATATTTCGGCAGTTCTAGTTTCAGATGAGATTTACACTGATTCTGGAAAAGGTACAAGACCGTCGGCAGAAAAACTACTCAAGGCCTTCAAGACTGAAGATCCTACCGAGATTGCAGAAATTATAATGCAAAAAGGTGATCTGAATCTTACTACTGAACAAAGAAGGAAGATGATGGAAGACAAGAAAAAACAGATTGTCTCATATATTGCTAAAACCTACGTGGACCCTAAAACCCACCTGCCTCACCCTCCATTGAGAGTTGAACAGGCTATGAAAGACGCAAGGGTTTCAGTAGATCCTCAAAAAAGTGTGGATGAGCAGGTTAAAGATATTGTTGAACAACTACGTTCTATAATTGCACTAAAAACAGAAAGTCTGCAATTGGAAATTATAATTCCGCCACAGTTTGCATCGCAATCATATGCAGTGCTGAAGTCTGTAGGTTCTTTAAAATCTGAACAATGGCAAAATAATGGTTCCTTGAAAGCAATACTTGAAATACCCGCTGCCGCAAGACCAAATGTGATAGACAGATTAGGATCTATAACCAAGGGTTCTGCTTCAGTCGAGGTAGTCAAATAATGGATAATAAGAGAAAATACGTTATTCCAGGCGATGTGATAACTACTGGCCCTTTTAGACCTGAACAAAATGTAATCCTTGAAGGCGATAAGATAATTTCTACAACTATTGGTATTTCTGAAATTTATGATGACGCTGTTAAAGTAATTACGTTAACTGGAAAATATATTCCCAAAATCGACGATCTTGTAATTGGCAAAATCAAATCTCACACCTCGCTATCTTGGGAGTTGGACATCAATTCATGCTATGTTGGATTCTTGCCTGCACAGGATGTTTTTGGACGAGATTTTTCTGCCCATGCAGATGAACTTTCATCCAAATTAAAAACAGGGGATCTGGTGGCGGCAAGAATTGCTAATTTTGACAGAACTAGAGATCCTCTAGTGACAATTTCTGATAGGGATTTAGGTAAAATTGATTCTGGCGTCTTGATAAAAATATCCCCGAGCAAGGTTCCGCGACTAATTGGAAAGAAAGGCAGCATGATTCAGATGATAGAGATGGCAACAAATGCCGCAGTAACAATTGGTCAGAATGGCTGGGTAGTGGTTTCATGTGAATCTCCAGAGGGATTATTAAAGGCTAAAAAAGCAATTGAAATGGTTAATGAAAAGGCACACGTTGCTAATTTGACTGACCAAATTAAAGAAATGTTACAAATAAAGGATAATGAATCATAATGGGCGGACGAGACGCAACAATGGTCCTATTGGACGAGAATGGTATTCGTTGTGATGGTCGTAAAGTAGACGAGCCACGACGAATTATGATTAGAGCCGGTGGACTGAAAAATGCTGACGGTTCCGCTTACATTGAATTTGGCAATAACAAAATTCTAGTTGGAGTTTTTGGTCCGAGAGACGTGCATCCAAAACACATGTCAAACACGGATACAGGAATTCTACGAGTTAGATATCATATGGAACCATTCTCTGTCACTGAAAGAAAAAACCCTGCACCATCAAGAAGAGAAATTGAAATTTCCAAAGTAATCAAAGAAGCTTTGGAACCTGCAGTGATGCTAGAAAAATTCCCAAGAACCGCAGTTGACGTGTGTATTGAAGTATTACAGGCAGATGGCGGAACAAGATGTGCCGCTCTTACTGCTGCATCTGTCGCACTGGCTGATGCAGGAATTCCAATGAGGGATATGGTTGCAGCAATTGCTGCTGGCAAAGTTGCAGATACTATTGTGCTTGACGTAAATAATGAAGAAGATCAAGCAGGTCAAGCAGATATGCCGATTGGCTACATGCCAAGTCTTGAAAAAATTACACTGTTGCAATTGGATGGAGTTTTGACTCCTGAAGAATACAAGAAATGTGTAGATGTAGGAGTGCAAGGTTGTAAAATTGTTTATGAATTACAAAAGAAAGCACTCACTGACAAATACTTTGGAAAGGGAGGAGATTAAAATTGACATCTGTTTCAGTTATTGACGAATTAAAAAAAATACAAATTCTTGAATTATTAGAACAAGGAAAACGTATTGATGGACGCGCATTTGATGAACCACGCAAACTTGTTATTGAAACTAATGCAATCCCACACGCAAACGGCTCAGCAAGAGTTCGTCTTGGTGATACTGAAGTAATATGCGGAGTAAAAATTCAACCAGATAGACCCTTCCCAGATACTGGCGACAAAGGTCTTTTCATTTGTACTGCTGAACTGTTGCCTTTATCACATCCTACTGTTGAAACTGGTCCTCCACAACCACATGTAATCGAATTGGCAAGAGTTGTTGATAGGGGCATTAGAGAAAGCCACATGGTTGATGTTTCTCAATTGGTTATAGAGAAAGACAAATCCGTCATTGGCGTGTTTGCTGATAATGTAGTTGTTGATTATGACGGAAATCTGTTTGATGCATGCTCCTATGCCAGCACTGCTGCACTACTTACATCAAAAACCCCTAAATGGAATTGGGTTGATGATAAACCACAACTTGTTGAGGGTGGGGAAACCGCTTTGCCAATTTCTACAATCCCAGTATCAATAACCATGGGAAGAATTGGCAATCATATCATAGTTGATCCAAATGGGGACGAATGGGATAGTATGGATGCCCGTATTACGATTACAACTGATTCTGATGGAAATATTTGTGCGCTACAAAAAGGTGGCAGTGACGGATTCACACAGGATCAAATTAACCAGTGTGGTGAAATATCTGTACGTGCAGGCGCAAAAATAAGAGAAATATTAAAAGAAGCTCAAAAAGGTAGTCAGTAAAATGGTCAAGCACACCAAAGCAAAAAAAGCCCTTAAGGGACTAGGCGCTCGTTACGGAATCAAACTTAGAAAACAATATACAAAAATCCATTTTACATTAAAAGAAAAAAGAACTTGCCCTGAATGCGGTTCAGAAAAATTTGGACGTGATGCAGTTGGAATTTGGTCTTGTAAAAAATGCAGCTATAAAGTGGCTGGTACGGCATATGACATTAAACTTTAGTGCAAAAATCACAGTTGACGCAAAAGATAAGACAAAAGCAATTTATGATTCTGTAAACACTGACAATGAATTCTATCCTGAAAATCCTGTAAAAACCCAGATAACTCTTGACGAAAAAATTACCATTACAGCTGAAACTGACCATCTGACACATCTTAGAGCAAACCTGAATTCGACTCTTCGATTAATTCAAGCAAGCTATGATTCAATTGAATCGGTAAAGATATAATGAAACAAATTTTTTGATCAAACATGTCAGCAGGACAAATGCCTCCATGGCTTCAAGAACAGCTTATGAAAATGCAACAATCGCAACAGAATTTACAATCAATTATGACTCAAAAACAGCATCTTGATATGGAAAAAGCAGAAACTGAAAAGGCTCTTGAAGAATTAAGAAAAGTTGCTGACGGTGATGCTGTATTCAAACAAGCTGGCACCATACTGATTAAATCAAAAAAACAGGAGTTGATTGATGAGTTAGAAGAGCGAATTGAGCTTACTAAAACACGTTCAACCGTTCTTGAAAAGCAAGAAACACGTCTAAAAGAAACTCTCAAAGAACAAGAGATAAAAATTACTGAGATGATGAAAGGCGGCTCTGCAAATTCACCTCCAAAGGTATCACCTCCAGCAGACAACCCTAGAAAATAAGATTTCGCGTATTTTCATAAAGATATTAACAATTCTTTCCCAGTTCTATTGTGAATTTAGAAAATCTACGAATAATTGTAGATGAACGAGAAAGAAAAAGTGGAATTCCAGATCTACTAAAATCAATCGGAATGAACATTGAAATGAAAACACTCCCAATCGGTGATTATATTGTTGCACCAGAAACTATTGTGGAGAGAAAAAGCATTCGTGATCTTATGGCTTCTGTTTTTGATGGTCGACTTTTTGATCAATGCTCTAGACTAAAGGAACATTTTGAACATCCTGTAGTTCTCATGGAGGGCAACGTTGATGAAATTGAAGAAATCACTGAAAACCCTATGGTATTCTACGGTGCACTTTCCACCGTTGTTTTGGATTTTAAAATCCCCATAATCCCAACTCCCAGTGCCGCCCATACTGCAAAATTACTGGTGTCAATGTGTTCTAGAAAGGACGCTCCACAAGGACCGTATCTAAAAAAGATCAAAAAATCTTCTGATTTGGGAAAACAACAGCTTTCAGTTCTTTGCAGTTTACCTGGGATTGGAGAGAAATTTGCAGTTAGAATGTTGACGAAGTTTGGAACCCCTCTGAACGTTTTTAGTGCCACTGCTGCTGAATTGGCAAAAGTTGAAGGTTTGGGCGAAGCTCGTGCAAAAAAAATTAAAAAAACATTAGACAGTAAAAGCAAATTCCTCAAGGCCACAAACCAAAAAACTTTACACGATACCTGATGCTGCTAAATTTTTTTGAGTAGTTTTCTTTTAAATGGCGTTCCACACGTTGGACATTCTTTTCCTGTCGTATGATTAGTTCTACATCCCGGACAATAGTGAACCCATTTTCCAACATCCTTGATACCTTTTGTCATGATAGGTATGATTTCTAAACCTGAATTCTTGGCTACGTTTGAAATTGCAAAATCATCGCTGATTATCTGACCATTTGTTTCTATG
>JAQBHN010000062.1:0-8047 GCA_032127635.1 Nitrososphaerota archaeon | reverse complement strand
ATTTTGAAGAAGAACATGGAATTGATTATACTGTTGAAGCGGTTACTCAAATGATTACCAATCGTGGACATTCTTTAGAATCAATTAGAAAATAAATTTCTAAAAAAATTATTTTCATTTTTAACATTTATTACAATGTGTGTTATATCTCAGTTAAGAATTAGTTTTTGAGAAAATTCTAGGAATTTTTAGTTTGCAAAGTTTAGTTTTGATTACAAAATTACCTGAATCATATTGTTTTTATTTTATAATCGCTTAAAGTAGTTAATAGTGATAGAAAATTATTCAAATGATTATGATGTCAAGTGTCAACTAGATACTTGCAAAACCTATCCTGCAATAACAGATTCTGAAAGAGGAGAAATTGTTTGTGGGGGATGCGGTCTTATCTTATTGCAAAATATGGCCGATGCATCATATGAAAACAACGGTTACAGCTCGGAAGACTTTATGAAACTATCAAGAACTGGTCCTGCCACGTCATTAACAATGAATGACAGGGGGTTATCAACTGTGATTGGTACGAATAAAGATTCAGCTGGAAAAACACTGTCTAGCAAAACAAAATACGAATTCAACAGATTACGAACTTGGGATCAAAGAAGTAAATCAAGAAAGACTGTAAGTTTTAGCAAGGCATTCACTTTGCTTCACGGAATGAAAACCAAGCTAGGGATATCAAACAATGTTGTAGAAAATGCGGCCTATATTTACAGAAAAGTGGTTGGTGCAAAATTAACCAGGGGAAGAACCACGGCATCGCTGATTGCGGCCTCACTTTATGCGGCATGTAGAGAGAACAACATTCCCAGAACGCTGGACGATATTGCAGAAGCTGGAAATGTTGAGAGAAGGGTGCTCTCCCGAGACTTGAGAACCATAATCAAAAAGCTTGAATTGAATCTTAACCAGTACGACACGTCGTCGTTTATCTCAAAAATATCAAACAACATGTGTCTGAGAGAGAAGACAAAACGAGATGCATTCAAAATATTGAGCCTCTGTGAAAAAGAACAGATTACTGCTGGAAAACACCCCGTAGCACAAGCTGCTGCATCATTATACATCTCATGCATTATGAACGGGGAAAAAATCAGTCAAAAAAAGTTTGCAGCAGAATCTGGAATAAGCGATGTTACAATCAGAAACAGGGTCGTCCTGATTAAGAAAACATTAAAGCTAGCTGAGTAAATTATTCCAAAAAATCCTACAATTGCATTGTAGGAGAATATATTTTTTCAAATACGGTATCTTTTAGTTGATTTGCCAATTCCAATATTACTCGAATTTGCTCCAATGTTATTTCCTTCAGATTCCGTATGGAATTACTTAGTTCCGATATCTCTGTTTGTAATCTCGACTTTTCATTTTTTAGAGAGGATATCTGGCTTTGCAAATTATTGTTTTGTTGTTTTAAATTATCATTCTCCTCAGTTAACCGTTTTACTTTATCTGATTCAGATTCCCCTGGAAAAGGATCTGGTGCAGGCGGAGGATTTGGCATTCTAATGGGTTCTGGGACAGGGGTGGGTTGTGGAATTTGTGGCGGTCCTGGCTCTGTCTCAATGGCAAACGTAGTTTGTAAAAAACCAACAGATGCAAGCAGGGCAATCATGCCAAAAATAAGACTGGTTTTCATATCATAATTTCACAAAGACATTACAGTAGTTTTGTATTTGAACATGATTATTTATTTCTAAGAATGAAAAAGATTATTTGTAGAAATCAGGTTCTTGATCTCTCTTCTGTTTTGGAAGATCTTCCATGACAGCTTGAACTACTTCGTTGTGATTGTACGTTAGGTGTCTGAGAAACTTTGCCGATTCATCTGCTCTAGTTTTATCATCTGCAAATAGCATTTCAGGACTGCTTAATTCATTCATCATGGTATTGCATTCTTTGCACGGTTCAAAGTCAAGATAGAGTTTCATAATTCTACGTCGTTTTTCTTAGTATTTAGACTATTTTATGGATCAAGGTAGTGCCTCTTTTTTTCGAGGCCTTACCTTACCCACAGCATCAATCAGATCTTGTTGTGTAATCTTGATCTCTTTGACATCCTTTGACTTGGAAGCAACGTATCTCTTCAGGGCAGATAGTGCCGCTCTGTTAGTTACTGCTGCAATCTCTGCACCGCTGAAATTATCAGTCAACTTTACTATTTCTGAGATTTTAACATCGCTTGCAAGTGGTTTGCTTTTTGTATGAATCTCAAAGATGTGCAGTCGTCCTTTCTCATCAGGATTTGGAACTTCAATAATTCTGTCAAATCTGCCTGGTCTAAGAAGAGCCTCATCTACGATATCCAATCGGTTTGTCGCGCCTATTATCAGCACGTTGTGTAGTTCTTCCAACCCATCAATCTCAGTCAGAATCTGGGATACCACATTTTCTGTAACATGTGAATCTGAGCCCCCGCTGCCTCTTCTCGGAACAAGTGCGTCAACCTCATCAAAAAAGATGATACATGGTGCTGCCTGTCGTGCCTTTCTGAAGATTTCTCTGACGCCTTTTTCAGATTCTCCTACCCATTTTGAGAGTAGTTCAGGACCTTTGATGCTGATAAAGTTAGACTCTGTCATTTTTGCAAGAGCTTTTGCTATCATGGTTTTGCCAGTTCCGGGAGGACCGTGCAGTAGAATTCCTTTTGGCGACTCTACATCAACATAGTCATATGCATCCTTGTATTTGATTGGCCATTCGACTGCTTCTTGAAGTTCCTCTTTCAATTGGTCTAAACCACCAACATCATCCCAACTAACGTTTGGGACTTGAACTTGAACTTCTCTAAGTGCACTTGGACCGACTTCTTTTAGTGCTTCTCTAAAGTCTTCATCGGTAATTTGGATCTTTTGAAGAATTTCTGAAGAAATCTCGTCGTCGTCATAGGAAAAGTCCTTGTCATCAAGAACATTTCTACGCAAAGATCTCATTGCAGCTTCTTTGGCTAAAACTTCCAGATCAGCTCCTACAAATCCATGTGTAATTTTTGAGATTTGTTTGAGATCTACTTTTTCGTCAATTGGCATTCCACGCGTATGAATTGAGAGAATGTCAAATCGTCCCTCGTCATCAGGAATTCCAATTTCAATTTCCCTGTCAAACCTTCCGGGTCTTCTTAATGCAGGATCAATTGAATCAGGTCTGTTTGTAGCTGCAATTACTACAACTTTTCCTCGAGATTTCATTCCATCCATCAATGTCAACAGTTGGGATACTATTCTCTTCTCTAATTCTCCTGACACTTCATCCCTTTTTGGGGCAATGGAATCAATCTCATCAATGAAGATAATGCTAGGCGCATTTTCTTCAGCTTGCTTAAAGATCTCTCTGATTCTTTCCTCACTTTCCCCATAATGCTTTCCCATGATTTCAGGGCCACTCAGTGAGATAAAGTGAGCATTAGTTTCTCCAGCCACTGCTTTTGCCAGCAGGGTTTTGCCAGTTCCCGGAGGACCGTACAGTAAGACACCTTTTGGTGCCTCCACGCCTATCTTCTCAAATAGTTCCGGATGTCTCATTGGTAATTCTACCATTTCACGGATTTTGAGAACTTCGCGTTTTAGGCCTCCAAGTTCATCATATGTTATTCTTGGAATAGAAGCATCAATCGCTTTAGTCATTGCTCCAAGTTTGAATACAGTGTTTTCTGTAACAATGACTGGTTTTGATGGTTTTGTACTGGTTGTAATGAATTGTATTTTTCCACCCATTTGTGTTGGAAGTTGGATTGAATCATGAACCGTAAAAACATGGTTTTGGAAATTTGAAATCATTACATTGTGCAGCTGTTCCTCATCAATAGGTAATTTTTCAGTCGGAGACAATGTAATCTGTTCAGCACTTACAGCTTCGACAGATTTTACAGATATTTTATCCCCTATTCCTGCGCCAATATTTTGTCTTGTCATTCCATCAATTTTGATCATGCCTGAACCGTATTCTTCAGGCATACCTGGCCAAAGTTTTACATGTGTTTTTTTGTGGTACGTTAGCTCTAGGATTTGTCCCGTATTCCATTTTTGATCCTCGATAATTTTGGGATCAACGATTGCTCTACCTCTTCCAACATGCTGTTGTGGAATTTCATCTATTTTTAAAATTATTTCACTCATATCATTACCTCAAAAATTAGAGGGGTTATTCAACCTCCACCGTTTTGCCTTTTGGTTTTTCTTCTTCAATTAATTTGAAGACTATTTCCAAAACTCCATTTTTGTAAGAAGCTTTTGCAGAGTTTTCATCAACCTTGTGTTGTACAGGAACTCTCACATGGTATTTTTTATCATTGTGTTCTGCTGAAAGATTGACCGTCTTGTTTTCGACAACAATTTTGACGTCGGATTTTTCAACTCCTGGCATCTCAGCTATGAGTTTCACTACTTTTTCTTTTTCATCGACAATTGTGTCGACAAGTGGTTCTCGTATATCAGAGGTTGGAAGCAGTCCTGGTTTGGCGTTTCCATATTCTTTTACTACAGGTTTTCCGTCAGGACCAACGGTCATTGTATAACCGTAACAATATGGGCCAGATTCGGAACCATTTCCCTTGAATTCTTCAAAAATGTCATCTGTGTTAAAAAATGAGTTTGACATTCTCTTGAAAATTCCATCAAATTCACTATCAAAGAAGTTTGTCATATTTATCTATCATATGTAATATGCATTACATTATATAAATATTATGGCTAATTCTTTGAATTCTTACATAATCCTATTATAACTGACATAATATAATAATCTTAATGAGGCTTTCAAGTGTATCCATTCCCGAAGTTGTAAAAGAAATCATTACCAGAAATCGCTCAATCTATGATTGCATGAAAATGGATTTGATAAACTATACAGCTCTAGCAGTAAAACTTCAACCAGAGATAGAAAAAATTCTAGGAAATTCTGTCAACCTCAACACCGTAGTAGTTGCAATCAAAAGATTTGCTGATTCGTTTGAAATTAAAAATGAGGTAAAGGAAGAATCGGTTTTGAAAAACGCAAGATTGGTACTAACTGATGGGATAATGGATGTCAAGTTTTCAATCAAGGATTCAAATCAAATAGATCCAATGGCAATCTTGGATAAATTCTCCAAGGTAACTAGTAACTATGAGTTCTTCCGACTCTCCGATTCGTTTAGATTTCTTACAGAGGATATGGAAGATATCAGGCAGATTTTCAGCAGTGTCTCGGCAAGAGACGACATGTTCAGTACAGGTCTTGCAAAAATCAGGGTTTCAATTCCAGGCGGTCAAAATCAAACAGACGTTGTGTCTTATGTCGCCGAAGTGTTACATGCAAATGGAATAGAGCTGGTAAATGCGTTTTTCAGTCAAGATAGCATCATAATAATTCTGAATGAAAGGGATTCATCAAGGGCCTACGATATTCTGCATTCGGATATTATGAGGGCCTGAGAATACCAGCCATTTTAGTGAAAATTGTTCTTATAGCATATATTCAGCCAGTCTGTGAAGAGTTCACGTTTGGCAAAAAATAAGAAGAAAATTGTGATTTTGGGTGGGGGATTTGCAGGGGTGGAATGTGCCAGGAAATTGGAATCGGAGTTTGGGAAAGACCCAGAAACTGAGATAGTAATGATAAGTGAAGATAATTTCCTGTTGTTTACACCGATGTTGCCACAGGTGGCATCTGGAATGATTGAAACCAGACACATTGTTTTGCCAATCAGAACCATCTGTAAAAAAACAAAATTTTATGAAGGCAGAGTCAAAAACATCGATCCCTATGGAAAATTAGTTACATTGTGGGGAACGAGGGATAAAAGAGGCATATCAATGCATTATGATTTTTTAGTCGTGGCGCTAGGTAGTGAAACCAACTTTTTTGGAATGGCAGATGTTGAAAAAAACGCATATACGATGAAGACGCTCAATGACGCGGTAGTTCTAAGAAACAGAATTATAGATATGCTTGAGCAAGCTGAAAACGAAACCAATCCCATTCTTCGAAAAAGCTTTTTGAATTTCGTTGTTGTCGGAGGCGGATTTGCAGGAATTGAAACCGCGGGAGAATTGATGGACCTTATTTTAGATGCAAGAAAACACTATCCCAATATTCGCAAAGAGGATCTCAAAGTAATCGTTCTAGAAGCTCTGGGGATGATTTTGCCCGGATTTAACAAAAAACTGGCAGACTTTGCAAAAGACAAAATGGTGGAAAGAGGAATAGACATCAGACTGAAGACTGCAGTTACAAGCTTTGATGGAAGTGAGGTTACCATCAAATCACTTGATGAAAACCCAAGGGATTCAATTGATTCGTCTGAAATTGATTCAATAATTACAAAGACACTGATTTGGACTGCAGGAGTTACTCCAGTTAATACCATCAAGAGATCGATGTTCAAGACAGATAAAGGAAAAGTTGTAGTAAATGACTATCTAGAAGTTACAGAATTTCCAGGAGTGTTTGCAATAGGCGATTGTGCATTGCACATTGATCCCAAAACGCAGAGACCAATACCTCCAACCGCACAAATTGCAGAAGCTCAAGCAAAAATTGCCGCTAAAAATCTAATCTCGTTGATTAAAAATTCTGAAAAAGAAAAATTTGTTTACCACTCTAAAGGACAGATGGCAATTATTGGAAAAAGATCAGGAATTGCCACATTTTTGGGAATGAACATCTCTGGATTTTGGGCTTGGCTGATTTGGAGAAACATATACCTCTCAAAAATCACAACGTTTGATAAAAAAACTCGCATATTTCTTGACTGGACAATAGATTTGTTCTTCGATAGAGACATTTCAAGGCTAAAACTAATGAAACATGAGACTGAAAAAGAATACAAGCTACTCGATGAAGTAGACGATGTTTGGTAAAAATAGAGTTATTTTCTAATTTTATAAATAACGATTGCCGGTGCTGCAAAATACATTCCGACATTCATCAAAATTATTCCAATCCCATAAGATATCATTTCTTCTTCAGAATCAATTTCGACATAATTTAGAATCGATAGTGTGGACAGCATTGGAGTAATCGAGAGTTTCACAGCTTCTTTGAAAAGAGGATTTTCACGTTCCAAATCAGCAATTACAGGTGAAAATGAATAGTAGAATTGGTTAAATCCGCTCATGAACATGGTTCCAGATTCAGTTGACAGAATTGCATTGTCTCTGAGTTCTCTCAGCTGTTGAACTTGTGGTGCAAGTTCTGAGCCAAACGTGGCAGTTGCAATTAGACACCCACCCCCTTCAGTTGATGCATTGGTTGATCCATCCACAGATTTGTCTTGCGATAACATTTCAAAAGAACCGAGTGTCTCTTCAAATCTTGGAAGTTGAGAGTCAAAATCATCCAGTCCGTTACTATATGCAAAGGTATAGAATTTCTCAGTGTCATAAATCATAATTTCTTTAAATTTTACATCAAAAATTTCACCGTTTGCGGAAAAAGATCCTTCTGCCAAAATAACATATGCCTCATTTTCATTGACAGTTGTTTTTTCCTGTGAAATGACTTTCAGGTCCCCTGATCCTATTGCAGGTTTTAGCATCATAGTTTTTTCGGAAATAAGATCATCAAGTGTTCTTTGATTGGTTTCTTGCACTGTTAAGGAAATTACAGGGTTTACCAGTCCGATTTTAGGTCCGACCGCAACAACGTCAGGAGAATTTTGTTGTGTTTTGTCCGGTGTTTGCAATAACCATCCTTCAGGCACACTAAATCCTATCTCATGCTCGGCGCTTTCATATTTTTGATTGCCGGTTGACGGGGTTATCGTCGATTCGGTACGTTCTGGTTCTTGTAATTCAAGAAGATTTGGCACATTTGAGCGATTGACTATTGTAATTTTTGTAATTTTTACTTGTTCAGGATCTATTGGATTGTCTCTAATACCTTTATTTTCGGTGTCAACTAATGCAATTTTGTCTAGAGTTTCAAAACTTTCTGCAGTTACAATTCTACCAAATACTGAATATTTACCATCAAGAGATAACTCATAACTGTCATCACTTTGATGAACTATGAAGAACTGAGAGCCTCCACTGTTGGGGTCAGCCGATCTTGCCATGGAAACAATCCC
>JAQBHN010000061.1:0-6794 GCA_032127635.1 Nitrososphaerota archaeon | reverse complement strand
ATATGTCTGTTCAAGAAAATGAAGTTTTAGTAAAAATTACTTCTGCTGGAACAATATCAATCCCAAAACAGTTTAGAAAGTATATGGATCTTCAAAAAGGCGAATATGTCAAAGTAATTCTTGGAAAAGATCGATTATTGGTAAGAAAAGTAACTATTTCTTAATTGACGGTTGTTGTTTTTGGGCTATTTTGATGGATTGGTATGTCCATTCTCGGCCAGTTCTAGTCCTATTTACCCTGCCTTTTGCAGCAAATCGTGACAAGTATGTGGAAATAATACTTAGTTTCACAGGTTCGTTGTATTCGTCCTCATATTTCTCAAGAATGTTTGTAGAGGTAAATTTGCCCATTGGGAAGAATTTATTAACAATATTCCAAATTTTAGAGCCTATCGAATCCATGTTTATTGGTGTTTGTTCCTCCTCAATATTCATCAAGTCCATCATTTCAAATATTTTGAGAATTTTGTCCCTGGTAACATTGCCCTCTACCT
This sequence comes from Nitrososphaerota archaeon, assembly GCA_032127635.1. Taxonomy (GTDB): domain Archaea; phylum Thermoproteota; class Nitrososphaeria; order Nitrososphaerales; family Nitrosopumilaceae; genus Nitrosopumilus. The sequence continues at coordinate 6,300 of JAQBHN010000061.1, read as the reverse complement.
TGATGTCGTATCGTGCACCATCAGAGTCTTCCATATCTATTCGAATACGTTTGTTAGCCATCTTTGAGATCTAATTGATCAGAGGTTAACAGTTCAAATGATCCCAGAATATTTGTTAACTAAGTAGTTTGTTAACATTGACTGCCTGGGCCACGCCTAGGGTGTTTTTTGTTATTAACAACTAATCTTCAATCAGGCCCCTAAATAGAGAGGTTTTCATGCCTGGAATGGAAATAAGGGGGTTAGATTTGAGATATTCACAGTGTTAACATCCATCTTAACGCCTGGAATGGAAATAAAGGGGTCAAAATGGGTTTTTTTAGACATTTCTTAACACCAAATTAACAGTTCTGTTAACCCACACCTAACTCAGGATTAAACCCACACACCAATATTTCCACTCTATCTTTTTCTTTAATTTTTTTTAATAGAAAATCTAAAACTAACTAAAAATAATTCATTACAAACTAAACTACAACTACTATTCTATACTATACTCTCTTAATTCAGATGAAGTTATGTTAGCATTGGAAAGAAATGAAGGTGTGTGAGTATGTCTGATCCGATAGATGACCTGCTTGATGCAGCCGAATCTGGAAAATCAATAATTAAAAATCGAGAGATTCTTCATTTTACATATATTCCAGAAATTATCTTGCATAGGAAATCTGAACAGGAACAGGTTACACAGTCTCTGCTGCCAATTCTAAAACAATCAAGACCGTCAAACCTCTTGGTATATGGAAAACCTGGAACAGGCAAAACCCTGGTTGTAAAAAAAGTACTATCCAAAATCCAAGAAAGAGTTGAGAAATCAAACTTTCCAATAAAACTCGTGTATTCCAATTCAAAAAACGAGACAACATTGTACGGATTGTTGGTCAGTCTAGGCAGGCAATTGGACCTAAACGAGAAGGAATTGCCCACAACCGGACTTGCCATCAGCGAGGTCTTCAAAAGGCTGCTAAACAAAATTGACGAAGGAAAACTCAACGCAATTTTCGTAATTGATGAAATTGATTATCTTGCCCAACTGGTGGCAAAAACTGGCAAAGACATCCTCTATCAGCTCACAAGAGCAAACGAGCAACTAAAGGAAGGCTCTCTAACCATGGTGGGAATATCAAATGATTTGACATTCAAAGAAAAGCTTGATCCTAGGGTAATCAGCAGTTTGGGCGAAGAGGAGATTGTATTTACAAACTATAATGTTGAACAGATTAAAAAAATTCTCGAGGAGAGAATCGTCGAATCTTTTATCGAAAACTCCGTAGAGGAGCCAGCTTTGAATCTCTGTGCTGCCCTTGCAGGGGGAGAACACGGCGATGCCAGAAGGGCTATTGATTTACTCCGTGTTTCTGGCGAACTTGCCGAGAGGCAACAATCTGACAAAGTTACGATTGAACATGTTAGGGAAGCCTCTCTAAAAATCGAAGAAAACAAGGAAGAAACCTCCCTCAAGTCATATCCCCTGCATGAAAAACTGGTGCTTTTAGCCATAATGAAGGCAAACGGGTCTTCTACTGGCGAAATTTACTCTTCCTACAAAAACCTCTGCAAGGCAGTTGGGAAAGATGCGCTAACTCAAAGAAGAGTTACTCAGATGCTCAGTGAAATTGAACTATCAGGAATTATTTCTGGAAGACTAATCCACCAAGGCATTCACGGCAGGACAAAAAAATACAAACTTACAGTATCATCCGAGATGATAAAGAAGACATTCAAGGACGATCTAAGTCTGCAAGATATTATCTAAGTTTGAACTATAATTTTCATGGAAGACTTGAAAGGTCTTCAGATTGACAACTATGGCAATGCCGGGGTTTGGAGTCATTCCAACACTTGCCTGAAAAGGCGTCTGTTTCTGCCAAGAACCAGAATTTACCAGCAGGATTCCTTTGTACATGTCCAGTTGGGCTCTATGAACATGGCCTACATGAAAGATGTCTGGAATGTCCTGGATCACCAAAAGATCCTCCATTTCAGGCGCAATTGGCGTCTGGCTGCCATAAATCGGACTAAGATGTCTTGCTTTGAGAAGGTGTTTCATAACATTAGTAGGCCTGTCATAACTAAGACCGGGCGTGGTCTTTACAATATCATCTATGCTTTGTCCATGAAACATTGACACGATGACTCCGTTTAACGAGACTACGGCCGGATTGCCAACCATTATCACGTTTTCCCTCTCCCACAGCCCCGAATTGTATTTTTTAGGAATGGCCGGTTGCGGCAATGCCCTTCTGCCAGGATCGTGATTTCCTGGCATTATGATGATTTTCACATTTTTGGGGATTTTGTCAATCAAATCCTCCGCTTTTTTTAATTGCTCCTGTATTGTCTGGCAAACCAGTTCTTTGTTTTGGTTTGGGTATATCCCAACACCGTCTACTATATCCCCACCAATCAGGACAAACCGAATTTTTCTTGCAACCGGATCCGGACTGGATATCCATGATACAAAATCCGTAAACTCCTCTTCCATGAAGTATTTACTTCCAATATGCAGGTCCGATAGAAAGACTGCATATGCATCACTCTCTGACTTGTTTTTTGCCTGATCCGGAATATCAGGAAAAATTAAATCCTTGATGATATATCCTGAGTTTTTGGCAGAGCCTATTCTTGCCATAACAAACTGATCCATCAGCAGAGTTCCGGCTGTTTTTTGCAATTCCTCGTCAAAAATTATGCCCTCAAACGAGCCTGAAGGATCCTCTAGGACTATCTTTGTGACGTTTCTCTCGGAATTTCTAACAGTGACCAGCCCACATACATACATGTCATCATCAATTTTTGCATTTTTTAGAGATGCCGCAGACTTGAGGAGCTTTGATTCTGGCCTGTCTGAAATGATTCGTTTGAGTTTGTTAAAACGACTAGAAAACAGGGCATTATACCCCTTGACTCCCTCTCCGGATGTAATCTTGCCGGTTGGGTCTGATAATATTTTGACTTCACTCTGTAATGACAAATCCTCTTTAATTCCAAGGTATGTTTCTAAATCATCCTGGTTGATTTGAAACAGTTTCTGTCTTGTCTTCTCCCTTACTATTTCCTTGATGATCTTCTCTAATTTTTTAACATCCACATTTTCCAATATTTTAAAGGCGTCAGGATGAATCTGGAATCCCTTGTTTAACGCATAGTTTAACGCGAAGGAGATCTCCTTTTTCATATCAAAAAATATCATCTGGTTTAATTAAATCTGCGCCCACATCAACCCTCAAATATTGTTCATGAGGTATGGCTATGTGAATAAAATTAGAATAATCACATTTTTTGCATTTCTCGTACTTTTTGCAGTTGCATACCAAATCGGATCCACGTCCACTGTAAGTATAGAGGAGGCAAATGCCTTCATGGCAGAATTTGAAGATCTTGTTTTAGATATTGATGCGTTTGGAATCTTTATTCACAATTTGACTATCTCACTTCCAATGTTTATTCCGGGATTTGGTGTTGCGTGGGGACTTTTTTCTGCCTGGTCCACCGGATTTGCTTTTGCCTCGATAGCGCTAACGTCACCACAAATTGCTGAAATTCCTCCACTTTCAATTCTTTTCTTGTCTCCGTTTGGATTGATGGAGTTAGTTGCATATTCTTTTGGAATTTCCAGAAGTTTTATCTTGATTAAAGCAATAGTTAAAAAAATCGACCTGGTTCCATTTGTAAAGCCAACATTGATTGAGATTGGAATTGTAGTGGGTCTTCTTTTGGCTGGAGGTTATCTAGAATTTTACATGATAGAATTAGCTCAAGAAAACGGGTTGGTTATACCTGGTTTCTAATTTTTAGGCTTACCTGTGAATTTGCCTAATCAGTCTAAAATAATTTAGTAGCAAATTATAAACCAAATTGGATCAAATTTAATCATGAAAGCAGCTTTTGCATTATTGGCCTTACTTGTAGTCTTGTCAGGATGTTTTGCGAATGAATCGTCTGCTGAAATCTCTGAGAACCAGGCATTTCTTTTAGAGGGTTCGGGTTTTGCAGTAACTGAGGAAATAATTAGAATATCTGAGGTTGATTTGGGTCTGTCTTCTCAAAATCAGCGCGGAAGTACAATTGACTTTCTCATAGAAGACGGTTTTATCATTCTGGGCGAAGAGGAATTCGTAATTTCTAATTTACAGGGAAAATTTTTGCGTGAAGGCAAATATGTTAGAATAAACGGTGAAATTGAAAGTTCAAGTGGATTTGACACATCGGTTAGTCTTTTTGGAAGGCTGGTAGATGAAAGTAAGAATGCGTCAGTTTATGGTTTCACAGGCAGAATTACAACGTCTGATGACACCTACAAAATAATTTACACTACAAAATTATCCCCACTCTCTAAAATTGACACCATCGCCACAGGATCTAAGACACCCGTTGGCACTGCAATCCACATTCTTCTTTATTCATCTGCACAAAAAACTGCTGATGATTTAACACCAGGAGTTAATTCTTCAATCAATCTTCGATTCTTTTCACAAGACAGAATTTCAGTTGAACCCGGCGCTTCAATCACAATAGTAAATGACGATGTCGCATCACACAGCATTCTAAGCGGCAAGGAAAATGCTGATCGTTATGCTCAGTATTCTGCTGACGGCAGAATCTCAACGGGAGAAATCCTGCCTGGAAAATCAGCTACGATAACTTTCAATGATCCGGGATTCTACAGGCTATATGATCCTGACTATCAGTGGATGAATATTGTAGCTTATGTGTTTCCAGCATCAGACAGTCTAATTTTTGGAAATACGGGATCGAATCAGCGAGGAAACTAATTTTCCCACTGCCATCTGTAATTCATGTATGAATCAAGACTTGTTTGATTGAAAACCATTACAGATAAATCGGAAAATTCTTTTCCCTCCAACTCCTTTACAGTTCCATCAAAACATGTCTCGTTTTCAGTAGTTATTGCCTCGTAAACATGAACTTTCATCCTGCCGGTATCAAAATTATGTTCTCGAAGGTAGACTGCTATCTCAGAGGGCATGAAATGTTTGTCTGGTTGTTTCGGCCAAGGTCTTGGTACCAAAACCACGCTAAAACCATCAATCAGCGCTTTTTGCAATTCTAATTTCTTGTCCTCAATAGGAGTTGTTACATGCATTGTAATTACCTTGGATTTATCAAGAGGAACTTTTGCTCTTGATGCTGCAACTTGAATTGAGCTAATGCCTGGAATAATCTCAACTTCTCCAAAAATTTCTATTAGTCTATCGACAACCTCTGATTCTGAAAAATTAACATCGCCAGTAAATGGAACAACCAGCGTTCTATCCGTTAGTTCTGGAAGAATTTTTTGATAGGAATCCTCTTGATCGTTCATGGTGATTTCATAAACTTCTTTTCCTGCAATCAAACCCTCTATTGTTTTTAGTGTGTATTTGTAACCGATAACAACATCGCAATTCTGAATTATTTCTTTAACAATCTCTGTTACATATTTTGGAGAACCAGGCCCAACACCCACAGCGTATACTTTCAATTTTATTTTGTAAATTTCTGCCTGTCTTTAATATATTGCACAAAAGGCTCCCAATCCACTTTCATGTATTTTGTAGGCTCTTTTACGGGATATTTTACCCAGTCTTGGGCTATTGAATACTGAAATTTCTCATCTTTTCCATCCTTTTGATACTCTAATTGCAATGAACTTCCCCAATCTTTTTCTGTAAAACTGACACTGGAAATATCATCAAAATTTAATTCGACATTTCTATCATCCTCACAGTCGTTCATCAAATCTTTCTCATTGTACCCATCGTGACGAATCATAGTGTTTTTTGATTTGATAAAATTGATTACCTGTCTTTGAGTGATGGCCTTCCACCAATTCATTTTTGACTCTGTCTTGTGGATAAACATCAGGTGTTTGTCAGTAAGTACCAGCATTCCCTCCTTACCGCCAATTGAAAAGAATTTTTTAGATTCTCTCCATACTGAAACCAAGTGTGCCTGAATCTTTTCATCAGGTTCCATATTCGTTAATTTGTTGGACTTTGTTAAAAACTAATACAATTAGCTTTTAAGTGAGAATTTACGGAAAAAATTATTGAATAAAATTTCCTTGATTCTGTCCGTCTCATTACTTTTAGTTAGTTTTGGAACTAATGCATTTGCTCAAGAAACTGGAATTAACAAAATTAACATACTAAATCCTGTAGCTGTTTTAGAAACCAACCCGGAAACATTACGATAGAATTTTTTTATGACGATGCACCAAAACACGTTGAAAATTTTATCAAACTATCTCAATCTGGATTTTATGACGGGACCGTTTTTCATAGAATCATTCCTGGA
>JAQBHN010000060.1:0-6087 GCA_032127635.1 Nitrososphaerota archaeon | reverse complement strand
TTTTAGCTGCAGTTTTCTTTGCTGGTCTCTTTTTAGCTGCAGTTTTCTTTGCTGGTCTCTTTTTAGCTGCAGTTTTCTTTGCTGGTCTCTTTTTAGCTGCAGTTTTCTTTGCTGGTCTCTTTTTAGCTGCTGCAGTTTTCTTTGCGGGTCTCTTTTTAGCTGCAGTTTTCTTTGTCAATGATTCTTTTAATTTTGAATATGCATTTTCCAATAATTTCTGAGCAGATTCTTCGGCTTTGACTTTTCTATCCAAATCTTTAAGAAACTGTTGTGCTGCCTTGTGGCTTGAAACTTTATTTTCACGTAAAGAGGGTTTTGATTTAGTCTGTTTTTGGATTTTTGAAGCAATTTTGGACTGCATGTTAGAGAAATTTGTAACCTCGTCTGAAATCTTTTTAGCAGTCTTTTGTCTCATTTTGATTTCCTCAGACAATTCACCTACATGATTATTTAATGAGTGCAATCTGGCCTCAGCGTTTTCCTTTTCAATAGGACCGTCAGCAAATTCAATTTCTTGCTCAATCTGGTCTATCGCCTCTTTTTCCTTGGCAAGTCTTTCTTCTGCCGTGGCTACCAATCTTCCAATACTTTCCAATTGAGCATTTTTTCTAAGAAGAACGTTTGAAACATCGACGGATTCTTCTCGCTCAGATTCAATTTTTTTATCAATTGTTTCTAAACCTGAAGAAGAACGTTTTTCTGCAGAACGGAGCTGTTTGACTTGATTTTCAGCTTTTTGCCGAAGTTTAGTTGCTTCTTGCTTCTTTTGTCGTAATTGAATTACTTGTTTTTCTAATGAGGCCAATAACTGAATCACGATAAAAGGGTCTGTTAAGGTGTGAATATTACCATGATTTGACTTCCATGTAAAGAAAATTAACTTTGATTGATCGCCGGAAATGGTTTTTTAAAAAATATTAGTCAAGAGGTTTTACCAACATCGTGGAATTCCATCCAAAAGATTTGTCAATATCAAAAACATTCGATGTCAAAGATGAGAAAGAGGCAATGGTTGCAGTAGAAGAGATGGTAAACCTTGGATTTAAAGGAAAAAAAGAAGGGTACAAGGTCCTGATGCCAAAAGAGCCAAAAAACGCTAAAAGAATAGGGTACACTGTGACAACAGGAATCACCACAGGTCTAAGACAAAAAAACGAAGACAGGGACATCAAGTATTGGACATACCATCATGACGATGACCACTATGCAATAGTTTTGATACATCGGGATGTTTTGACAGAACTAGGTTTTTGATTTGTCAAAAATTTTGTAGAGTTTTGTTCTCTTTGCCATGACTCCAGCCAACATAACCCCAACCACAGTACCGCCAATCACATCCATAGGATAATGTTCCAAAACGTAGAGTCTGCTTAATGAGATCAGAATAGGGTACAAGAACATCAGATACGCGCCGCGTGGAAATCTTTCAGACAGAGCATATCCCAAAATGATTGCAAATATCACAGACCTTGCCGCATGACCCGAAGGATACGAGGCATCGTATCCGCCATCACAAAACAAGGCAAACGTATCCTTGCTCACAGGGACAGGAAATGCAGCTGATTCGTACTCAAAATCAGGCCTGTCACGGTCAACACCGCACTTGACATAGCCGGTAAGCAATGTAGAAATTACAATCAGTATCATCAAAGTAACCCCCACTCTCCTGGTTCTTGGAATTATCAGTATCAGAATTGCAAAACCCAGCATCCACAAAGCCTCACCGCTTTCTGTTATAGATTGCATTATGAGATCAAGGGAAGGGTTTCCAACATTTTCAGAGAAAAACAATGCGATGCTATGATCAAAGTTTTCTGTAATTCCAAAATACACCATAGATGTAACAATTAGAAATAAAATTGCAAGAAGAACAAATGAACGAGACCTGATATCAAAAATCCAATTTTGCAATTAACAAAACCTCAAACACGTGTCTTTTAATTTTTGTCAATGGACAAGTTTTGAAACATGTGGTTGGAAATGAAATAAAGAAAACAATTCTGATCGGCTCAAAGAATTTAACCAAGTGCACAATAGACAGGTTGTGAAGGTTCTCACATTAGATGATTTTGACCTAAAAGGCAAGACCGTTTTTTTGAGAGTGGACATGAACTGCCCAATAGATCCTCAAACACGAGAGATTTCAGGCACTAAAAGAATTGAGGAGGCGATTGAAACCCTACAATCGCTAAAAGAGTCAAAGGTTGTAATTGGCTCACATCAAGGAAGGGTTGGAAATAGCGAGTACACTGGAATGGACAAGCATGCCAAAGTTCTTGAAAAATTAATGGGTAGAGAAATAAAATATGTTGAAGACACCATCGGCGAGGCCGCACAGAATGCAATCAAAAATCTAAAAGACGGCGAAATTTTACTTTTGGACAATCTTCGATTGTGTGCTGAGGAAAATTACGAGTTTACCCCAGAAAATGCGGCTAAAACAATCATGGTGTCCAGATTATCAAAATTATTTGATTTGTGTGTATTAGATTCATTTCCAAGTGCGCACAGGTCACACCCGTCAATTGTGGGATTTGCACAAGTATTGCCAGCATGTGCGGGGCGAATTGTAGAGAGAGAAGTCAGAAATCTGAATGAAATAATGACAGTGGCCAAAGCCCCACACGTAATTGTCTTAGGAGGCTCTAAAATTCCAGACAGGCTGGAGGCGATAAAATTATTGATTCAGAACGGGCGTGCAGATCACGTTCTGTTAACAGGATTGATTGGCAACGTGTTCATGCGTGCTCAAGCTAGAATCAAGTCACCGCTTGGAATAAAACGAGAAGACGAGGTTGTTGCAAAGGCTCACTCGCTGATTGGAGAGTATCCAGATGTGTTTGCAACGCCAGTGGACATTGCAATCGACAGAGAGGGGCAAAGGGTGGAGATGGATGTAAGAGAGATGGGCAAAGGGGACAAAATATTAGACTTGGGTCCAAAGACCGTGGAATATTATTCAAAATTAATCGCAGGTGCGGGAACGGTATTCATCAGCGGGCCTGCAGGATTTTTTGAAAAAGAAAATTTCAGCTACGGAACAAAAGCACTGCTCAACGCAGTTGCAAACTCCATGGCAACGACCATTGTAAGCGGAGGACATCTCACTACAGCGCTAAAACAGCAGGGATTGGCAGACAAAATCAACCATGTCAGTACTGCAGGTGGCGCGTTGGTACTTTACCTTACAGGGGAAAAACTGCCAATGATCAAAGCGTTAGAGGATGCTGCAATAAAATACAAATCTAAATAGCAGATCTGCAAGAAGCGTTAGGGCACAGTCTTTCTTCAGACAGTCCCAGATAGACATCATTGTCACAAGATTTGCAATGGAATTTCTCAACAGGATCAAATAATTTCAGATACATGGTGGTCAAATTCTGAGCAATGTTTCTTGCAAGGCCAGAATTGCAAATGTCTGTAAAAAATGACTCGGCGTCGTCAATTATCCAAGATGGGTCCAGGTCACCGTTTGATTTTATGGTTTCAAAAATATCATCGTTTGTAAATTTGGTGTCAACGTCGTTGAATTTTTCAAAGATGATTTTTCTTATCTGAAGTGCTATTGGGATTTTAGGGACAAAATCACTCATACTAGTACAGATTTTCTGCCTCTGTTTTTAGTTTATCCACATCTTCGGCATCACTCATGTTCTTTCCAATGTAGGTATAAAGCGCAGATTTGAGCACCTTGAGAGAAAGCAATGCGCATTTTATTCTGACTGCCTGAAGATGCTCAAGGCCCAGTTCGCTCAAGACGTCATTTTTTTCAATTGTCCTTGCCTCGTCGATACTCTTTCCCTTTGTAATTTCAGTCAGAACGGAAGAACAGGCCATGCAAATTGCACATCCCTTCCCATGGAACTTGATATCAGTGATTTTGTTTTCGTCAATTTTTATATCAATATCAATGCTGTCGCCACAAAGGGGGTTGGAGTCGTGAAATGTTACATCGTGGTTTTCAATCTGACCATAGTTAATCGGGTTTCTTGAATAATCAACTATCATCTCATGGTAAATATCCGCATTGCCACTCATAACTTGAACACCTTTGCCACAATATTTAACGCATTTACCAGGATATCAATGTCTTGCTTAGTGTTGTAAATGTAAAAGCTGGCCCTTGATGTGGCTGCAACATTCAGTCTCTCCATCAGCACTTGCGCACAGTGATGGCCAGATCTGACTGCAATCCCTTCCCCGTCAACAATCTGAGCGACATCGTGTGGGTGAACGTCTGAAAAATTAAACGATATGACCCCGCCGCGTTTTGAAATATCTTTTGTGCCGTAGATGAGAATCCCCTTGACTGCGGATAGTTTTTCCATGGCATATTTTGTCAGCTCAATTTCATGTTCACGCACATTGTCCATTCCAATTTTAACAAGATAGTCGATTGCAGCTCCAAATCCAATGACGTCTGCAATGTTTGGAGTGCCAGCTTCAAATTTGTAAGGCAGATCATTCCAAGTAGCCTCATATTTGTGAACTTCTCTAATCATATCGCCGCCGCCATGAAATGGGACCATTGTTTCCAGAACCGATTTTTTAGCCCATAAAACTCCAATTCCAGTTGGCCCCAGCATCTTATGGCCAGAAAATGCAAAAAAGTCACACCCTAATTTTTCAATATCAACTTTCATGTGTGGAACTGCTTGAGCGCCATCAATCAAAGTTAGAACGCCTGCGGCTTTGCATTTTTCAATGATCTTTTCTGCGTCAGTAATTGTTCCAAGAACATTTGACATCAGGCTAAATGTTACAAGTTTGACTTTGCCTGTTGCAAGATGTTTGTCAAGATCATCTAAAATCAATTCGCCTCCATCGTCCATTCCAATGTATTCCAATTTTGCACCCTTCTCCTGAGCAAGAAGTTGCCACGGCACAATGTTACTGTGGTGTTCGTATTCAGTAGTGACGATAATGTCACCCTGTTTGATGTGAGGCCTGCCCCAAGAATAGGCAACAAGGTTGATTGCCTCTGTTGTTCCCCGAACAAAGATTATCTCTTGGCGGTTTTTTATGTTGATAAAATCGGCAATTTTGTCTCGGGTTGCCTCATACGCCTCAGTCGATTCTTCAGCTAGTGCATAGACTGCCCTGTGGATATTTGCATTGTGGTTTCGGTAATAATCAGTAATGGCATCAATGACCTGGTTTGGTTTTTGTGTTGTGGACGCATTGTCAAGATAGACAAGACGCTTGTTGTCCCTGACGGTTCTTTTTAGAATTGGAAAATCTTTTCTCAGATTTTCAAATAGAGACTCTGTACTTTGCATATTTTAAATCTCCACGTAAATTTCGTCGGCATCTATTTTAACATTGTAAATTTTTAGAGGTGCTTCAGCAGGAAGATTTTGCGGTTCGCCGTTGACTAAATTAAAAACAGAGAGGTGCAGTGGGCAACGTACGCCTTCTTCGCTCAGAAATCCGGTTGAAAGATCTGCGTCAGCATGCGTGCAAATTAAGTCAGTCGCATGAATTTTTCCCTTGAGATTTGCAATAAGCAGTTTCTTATCACCGTGAATAAATCCGAAAAGTTGGCCTTCCTTTACCTGCGCCAAAGTACAAGCTTTAATCCATTCGGACAAAATATCACCGATACTTGTAGTGTTTTTCCATCTCAGAGTCTTCGTCGTAACGAGTCTCTTCAATTTCAACAAATTTGGCTAGTTCTTCATCAGTGTTAATTGTAAGTTCTTTGTTCTCCCATTTAGATTCAATAAGGTAAGCAATCCATGCCCTAACTTGAAAAGACATTTTTCTGGAAAGCGGCTCCAAGAACCCTTCGACGATTGTTCTTTCGGCTTCTTCGCGGGTAAGGCATCGGGTTCTAAGATAAAAAATCTGTTCCTCGTCAATTTGTGCAACAGATGCAGAGTGGGTGGCCTTTACATCGTTAGTGAAAATTTCCAATCCTGGAATTGAATCCGACTTTGCATCCTTGTCCAACAGAATTGAACGGCCAGACAAGAATGAATTTGATTTAGATGCGTTTTCTTTGATTCTAATCATTCCCTTAAAGAGAGATTTTGATTTGTTTCTTAGAATGGATTTTTCGACTACCCTCCCCTCAGTGGATGGGCT
>JAQBHN010000059.1:0-8383 GCA_032127635.1 Nitrososphaerota archaeon | reverse complement strand
TACTTGTTTTCTGGCTGTGATTGTATTTCAGACGTGTGCTCTTCCGATCTTCCGTATAATACCGCGTTATTGGGTGGGGACAGCCTTGTTTTGGAGAGGACTGACTTTAGTGCCAGAATTGCATACGTTGACTATGACGGGGCCAAAGTATATCAAAAATATCTTGAAAACAAACCCAAATCCGTCTCTGAAAAAACCGAATTTGTGAAGAGCAACGCTCCCCGGGTGGTTGCAGGTTTGGACATGCTTGCTGACTTTTTTGCAAATCTTAGAAAAGACAATCCCCCTTAATCGGAAACATGACAAAGTTCCACGGTTTCGCCCAGTTAGACTAATTTTGATTTTACCGTGGGTTTTTTTGGAATTTTGAAAAAGAACGTGGTTTTTACATTTTCTACACTTTCAACCCATATCTTTCCGCCCAAAGCCTCTACAATTCCTTTGCATATTGCCAGACCCAGTCCGCTTCCGCTTCTTTTTCTGCTTGTTGATGTATCAATCTGATAGAATTTTTTGAAAATTTCACCCTGCTTATCTGCAGATATCCCTTGACCGTTGTCGCTTACAAAAAATTCCACATGATCATCTTTTTCCTCTGCCCCTATGGTGATGATTCCGGTCTTGGGGGAAACAAAATCAATTGCATTTTTAATTAAATTTGAAAAGACTTGGTTGATTCTATCCCTGTCTGTTAAAATGTGGATGTTTTCATCAAAATTCATTTCCCAGGCAATGTTTTTTTCAAGTGCGATTGGTTTGAATTCTTTGACTATCGACAAAAGTAATTCGGACACATTCGTATCCTCCTCATTAAAATCCAGCTTCCCTAAATCTAATTTCTGCGTTGTAAGTATGTCCCCTATCAGCCTTTGCAGTTTTAGTGTTGACGTATAGATTTCATTTACCGCATCTGTTTGTTTGTCATTTAAATTTCCCAAAAAATTTTCTTTTTGAAGCATTTGAACGTACCCTAAAATTGGGACCAGTGGAGTTTTTAATTCGTGTGACACCATTGAAGAAAATTCAATTTTCTTCCGATCCATGTCTTTTAATTTTTCTACGTATTCGTTTTGAACCCAGATTGTTTTCTCAACTTTCTCTTCCATGCTGGTGAAATTCTCGTTTAATTGGAATATCTCTGAAACGTTGGTCTTAATTCCGTATCCCTTTGCTCTTTTGTTTGTTCTTGAAAACTCACTCATGCTTTTTGCCAGCTTTTCTATCGGCTCTGTGATTATTTTGGAAATGTGTACTGTTGCCAGTAGTGTGCCAGTTGCAACAAAAACAGAAAATACCAGCAAAATTAGCCCTGTTGACTCGTCAACTGATGTTAGAAAATTTACCAGTCCCATGTAAAAAATTATGAAGCTTGAAACCCCTGAAACGGAAAATAATGTGTATTTAATTGAAAGCACCGGATTGTCCACCTATTCTACAAATCTGCAATCTCTACTAATTTTGAATGCAAAAGATCAATGTCTATGGGCTTTAACAAGTATGATGTGACTCCTCTTTTTACGAGGTTTTCTAGCTCATCTTGCGTAATTGTTGATGCCGTAAAGACGATTATCTTGTGATCTTTTAGCGTATTGCTGTCTTCCAAATTTTTAATTACCGAGTAGCCGTCAAACTCTGGCATTGCCAAATCTAGTAATATTACATCATAACTGTCATCTTTAATTTGCTTTAGCCCCTCATTTCCGTCATTTGCTGTGGCGCACTGATGCCCCTTTAGTTCTAAAAACGTAGTCAGCATCTTTGTAATCTGTTCATTGTCATCCACTATCAAAATTTTCATTCTTTTCAATTCTTCATTTTGTATTTTTTTCATTTTAATTCTTTTCCTTTTCCAGTGATTTGAAGTTTTCCTGAAGATAACTCAGAATCCTTTTTTCTTGCTCTATCTCTCTTAATCTATGTTCGTATGTGATTTCTGAGCCCAATATGGATTCCATGTTTGTCTCGTCGACATGATGGGATTTTTTCCACATCAAACTAAATAATGATCTTAATGTTGTTACAAACGCTTTGGAATCTGTCCAGACTGCAAGCATGTCTTTAACTTTGTTATTGCTGATAAAGAAAATCACCTCAGAGTCGTCTTTGATGATGAAGCAAAAATCCTCCCTGTTTTTGTCATCTATCTTCTTGATTTTCTTGCTGGGGGTGTCTTCAAAAATATGAGGTGTGTTTTTTGAATAATCTGTCAAAATCTTCAAGTTTGATTTTGTTTTGTTTAGCAGCTCTGTGAATTCTGTAAAGTAAAATCTTTTGAAGTCAGCTTCCGTTCCTAAAACCAAGATGTTTTCTTTTGATTCTTTTATCATCTGTTCAAGTTTTACCAGAATTGAGTTTCTGCCTTGAAGGGATTGGAATTTGTTTTCTTGCGATTCCTCATCGTTTTCGGCATAGTTTGGTATTATGTTCCAAAGTTTGATTAGGCTATTTTTTCCAGATTCTAATTCGCTGATTCTGTTTTTTTCATTATTGAGCAGTATTTCCAATGACTCTGCCAATCCTGCGGAATTGAATTTGGTTGGCTTTCCAAACACTGAGAAAATTATCCCTTTTTGTTGCAGCGTCGATAGCAGGTGATATGTTTCTGTTCTTGGAATTTTCAGCGCCTTTGATATCTCTGATGCCGTTTTTACTCCTATCTTGCTCAAAAACAGGTACACCTTTGCTTGATTGGGGGTAAGATCATACCTGACTAGCATTCGATTAAGTTCATGAATTGGGTTTTCTGCTTGAAACATCCCCTCTTCGACGGTTTCAGTCACTGTCATTGAAGTTGTTATATTAAATTATGACATAAGGGGGTGTATGTTATTGCATGTTACAGATCAAACACCTGCAATAGGGATTACATGGCTAACAGTCTGCTGAGGATCAAATCGCCGTAAAATAACTGTATGATGAACCCTCCCGTAATTAGCAGCAAATAGGGTATGCCTGGAGTTATCCACGTGTTTGGGGTGGTGCAAAATTCTTGATTTTCAGCATGGTGTATGGCCAAATCCAGTTTTTTCTTACCTTTTACAGTCCTTTCAATTGCAAATCCAAACTTTGGCTGTTTGCATTTGTAGCCCATGAACGTGGCGACTATTTTCTTTATTTTGCTTTCTTCAAACCCCTCAAAGATATTCTCTCCTCTCATTTTTGCCAGTGCGTTTCTGCCGATGTTAATCAAGAATGGGATTACAAATAAAATTGCCGCGTTAGACAGTGTGGTAAACGGTGACACCGGATTTTCACTAAATGTGGCCATGGGGGCAATCACTGCCAATGCAATTAGCGCAAATGCGTCTGCCCCTCCAAACAAACCAATTCTCCAAACCAATATCACAAACGGTGCTATGATTAATGCAAATCCAATTGATAGCAAATTCGGAATTATCTCCGAGCTTAGAAATACCAGTAAAAAACCTGTCACCCCAAACCCGATCCAATAGTAATCATGAATCTCTCTTTTCCAAACGTCAATTATTGATCCCAGGATTAACATGACCAGCCCTAATCCTATGCCCGTTAGTTCATAAGTTGTTAGAGATTCTATCATTTTTCATCGGTTGAATCATTCATGTATGTACTGTGTTTCAAAAGAATTCTGTTTTTCTTGGCCATTTTATTATAATGATTAGCGATTTCGCATGTCTGAAATTCTTTCCTTTATCTCTTCCAATTTGTCTCCGATTGGAATTCTGTCTGTGATCAAATCCAATTTGTCCATGCGTTTTAACAAAAATAATCCGCCGCCTATTGCTGCGGGAACAATGATTAACACCAGGGTCATCACGTCCAATTGGAATTCAGTTGATTCCTCTGCAATCACCTCTTCGACTACTGGCATGTTTAGTATGGCGGCAGTTTTTGCCACTTCTGATTTGCTGAGACTGTTTCCTGATATTTTGGCAGTGACCGTCACCTGATCTTTGTCGTTTGCAAGTACGTTCAAAACTGCAATTCCTTCATTGTTGGTGACGTCCTCTGAGGACAGTATTTCTCCTCCGTCTGCCTCCCATTCTACATGATATCCTGAAAGCGATGTCTTGATTTCTGGAATGGTTACCGATAATTTTGCTTCAATCCTTTCATTCCAATTCATTGTGCCTACAAGGTCTAGTGAAAGTACTGGACTGATGTCCACAACATTGATTTCATATTTTGATAATGCAAAGTCTTCTGAAAGCAGCGCAAGTTCAATCATACCTTCATCTGATGTTTCTAGATCAAATGTTTTAAAATACTCCCCGCTCTCTATGGTTAATTCTTGAGGAATTTTTAAGACACTTTCATTGTTTGATACTAGTTTAATCACAATGTCCTTTTTTGCGTAAACTGGATTCCCTGCAGAATCCAATAGTTGCACTGTGGCCAAAGTGTTGGAATTTGCCAGGATATTTTTTGGGAATGCAAGATAAATTTCTGCCGGATCTGTCGTATGGCTTGTAATGCCTGCAGTTCCGTCAAATCCGCCCATCTGATATGACAGCGTTGTAGTTCCAACTTCGTTTGACATCATGTCCATTACCGCATATGGCTGATTTCTTTTTATCGACAAAGAGTCTGTTTCAACCTCGTCATTTGCTGAAAAAGTAAGTACTGCATCTTCGATAAATGGGGTTACCCCAAGTCTTGGGTCTTCCTCTTCATCTCCGTCTGTTGTCGTGACTTCCTCTTCCCCAGTGCCTTCATCCAGATATGCTAGTACTGGAAACTGATTCTGTGCCAAAATCATTGGTAATAGAGGTTCTACTATGAGTGAAATATCGTCTTTGACTGGACCTATTGCATCTCCTGTAACCGTTTTGACTCCCTCGTTATCTGTGATGTAAAAAATTACGGAATTGTCTGATGCGATGGTTCCTGTTTTTCCATAAACCATTACCGCGTTTTGGCCTTTCTTCATTACGGGGTTAATCGGATTCACTACGTCTGATTCGGATGAAGAGAAATTAACCTCGTGATTATCTTTTGCTTGAACCGGAACTGTGACTGAAACAAGACTTCTGACTGTAGATCCCTGAGTACTTGTTCCTGCTTGCCTTGAAACTTGTATTTCTGTTTCAAAATATGTTACTGCAATGATTTCATCATTTCCCGTAGTGAGAAACGGCAAGACGTTTGTAATTGAAGGCCCTTCTCCCTCCAATGCCCCTATTTGATCATGGGTAATTTTGAACGAATCCCCCTGAGTCAGAATGTTGTTAGCTGATATGTACATGTTGTATGTCTGTTCAAACTTGTCTGTAAATTCACCTATGTTGGGTCTGGGGGAGAATTTTGTAAACGCTGTATAACTTCCTTTTTCAATAGTCAGTTGAGTTTTATCAAAGATTACTTCTTCAAAATCATGGCTGGTATTGATTGAAACGTCTGGATTTTCAACTTGTAATTTAAAATTGATGTCTTCTTCAGATAGAACGGGGATTCCTTCACTGTCCAATAACTGTATGATTGCAAATCCCGTATTGGCACTAAAGCTGTTAAAGTTTTCTGGGAAGACCGACAATTGCAATTTGAGGGGGCCTGAGGCTTCAAGTACGTGCACTATGCTGCTAATTTTTCGCATGCCCTCTGTTTCTGCAAATATGATTGCATCTCCAGAACCCATAATTTCAAATTCCGAAACGACATAATAATTCCCTGTGGATATTGTGACGTCAGAATCTCTCAGTTTTATCACGTCCTTGTTGGGCGTATCCAGATGTATTGCGACGTCTTCCGATGCCAGTGTGGGCAGTCCTCCCGTTGTAGCCAGCTCTATGGCAACATACCCGTGTCTTGGCCCGTCAATTGGAAATTTTTCAGGAGTGGTTTTCATCAGTAACTGTGTTGGGTGATTGTTGTTGTTGAATACTTCGAGAGTGATTTCCTTGGATGAGAAACTTGGCGCTGCTAATGCAATGCTTGTTATGCCTGGTTTTTTTGCTTTGATGAGAACGTTTTTTGTAAATTTGTCATTTCCGTCAACTACCCCCAAAATCTGAATTATTGAATTGTCTGAACTTATTGCCTTGAGGTTCTCAATTTCCATTGGGACCATCATGTCGTTTGACGTTACAAAAATCTGCAGTGTTCCTTCAGTGTTTTCAAGCAATTTCTCCGGGTGCATCTGATATCCGAATTCGGATGTGCTTTGAGCCTGAGCCGGAACGGCAAACAAGCTCAAAAGAATACAGAGTATCAGAAAAATTGGCTTCAACTTGATTTACATTCCTTTGTTTTTGTTATATGAACCCGTATGAAACATCACAATACACACATCTATCCGAATATTGCAGATACGCTGAAGATTTTCATCTGGATGATCACTATTGCCCCGATTGTCGTGCTTACTAGAAATATTGAATACATGAATCCGCCAGAGTACGAGCCTGTTGTAATCTTGCCTAAAAATAATCCTGAAATCCATGACTGCACAAGTATGGCAATTCCCAACAATCCAAACCTTGACTTTGCCTCTGACTCCAATATTTCTCTTTTGGCGTCCTCTGTCTCAAGCTGTGATCCCAAACTTGTCAGGGATTCAATTACTAGCAATGTCGTAAACCCTGTGATTGCAATCAGCATAAATCCAACCATCACATATGGTTTCAGATTCTCTCTTTTTGTTTTTTCAATGGTGTGCATTTTTTCTGCAACTCCTGCCAATGTGTTCAGGGTGTTCACGTTTCCTCCTCCGGCCGAAATTATCTCAAACAACACTTTGAAATTAATCAAAATTTGGAAGCTGTCTATCTCCTTTTTGATGAATCCGAAAATGTCATCCAGTGTCATTCCCCATTCCAGTTTGTTTGCTATCCCGTTGGCCACTGGGTTGAACAGTCCGTAGTCCTTTCTCTTTGTTGTCATTATCACACATTTTTCTGGGCCCAATCCTGCTTTTCTTGCTTCTGCAACATCTCTCATGATTTGAGCAGTTCCGGATTCTGCATCCAGTGACAACTGATATCTGTCTCTGAAATTCAATGCCGGCCAGATTGCAGATATGACCAGTGTGATTCCTAAAACGTACAGTCCGTAATCTGGAAGTATGTTTGACGCGTTTATCACAGCAGCTGCCAGTATTCCCGGAATTCCAAATGCCAGTATCTTTTTCCAATCCAATTCTTTCACTTTTGATTTGTTTAGTTTGCCGGCAATGATGCAAAACAAAATTGACACTGTTGGCGGCATAATGATTACCATGTATAGCGGGTCAATGGCGTTTGGATCCGGCGCAGTTCCTACTCCGCCCGTGGATGTGGCAGTAACGATGATGTAAATTGCCAATACCACCACCTGCATGGTCATGTATGTCTCGATTACCGTCTCCACTTTCTTTGCCAGTTCTGATTGCTGTGACTCGTATATTTCAAAGGCGGATTTCATTTTTGTCGTAAGGTAGTTCACCACATCTCCGCCACTTTGAATAGCTGACACCCATCCGTTTAGAAAATCCCCAAAATTTGATCCTCTTGCATCAGTTCCAGCCATTACTACTAGCGGGTCTTTTCCAAGAATGTCTATTCTCTTTAGAATCTTGATTGACTCCAGTCTTACATTTGGCAGCAAATCCAGATCTTTTATTTTCAAAAAAATCGTATACGGGCCAAAACCGCTGGTTGCCAGCAATGTCACTATTGTAATGAAAAACGGCAGCTCAGCATCCAGCTTCTTGTTTAACTTCTTCTTCTTGTCTTTCTCTTCATGGTTTTTTAAAAATGACAACGCTAAACCCCGTATTCGATTCTTTTCATCAGCGTTTCCGGATCTCTGTAATATTTGCCGATAATTTCTGCCACTTTGTCATATGCCCTTTCGCCCCTTTGAACCAGCCACTGCAAAATTATCTTTCTTCTCTCAAACTCTTCCAGGATTTCATCCATGCTTTTGCCTGTCTGGGTGGAAATTCTGCCCAGCATCTCACTGTCTTCCAGTTGCGGGACGAAATAATCTGATTTTGGATCCCATTTGAATGCATTGTGGAAAGAATCTGATGTTTTAATTTCTTGAACAGATATTGCCCTTCTGGTGCTTTTGCCGTCCTGACCCTTGACCCTTCTGATTACAATGGCACAGTTCATCAGTGCCATGTATGATGCCGGGATATCCATTGGCTTTTGCTGCAATCTTTTACTTGCCGATTCCAAACTGTCTGCGTGCATGGTACACAATCCCCCGTGGCCTGTGGCCATTGCCTGAAACATTACATATGCCTCTGAACCTCTAATTTCACCTACTACGATATAGTCCGGCCTGTGCCTTACGCCTGACTTTATCAATTCATACATTCCTATTTCCCCCTCTCCCTGGTTTCCAAACCAGACTCTGGATACTAGGCTAAACCTGTTCTGATGTTTGATGTTAATTTCAGCCACGTCCTCTACTGAGAAAATTT
>JAQBHN010000058.1:0-6304 GCA_032127635.1 Nitrososphaerota archaeon | reverse complement strand
AAGGACAAGGTTTTCTTCCAGTTCTGATGGAACGTCCTTCAAACTGTGCACTGCAAAAACCACTTCCTTCAGAGCAACCGCCCTGTCAATCTCTTTTTCAAAAATTCCTTTTTGATCAATTGTAAATAATGGCCTAGTATCAGTATCGCCCTTTGTAATGATTGTTTTGATTTCATAATCACACTCGGGGTTTACTTTTTTCAGTTCAGAAATAACCCAGTTAGTTTGTGCAAGAGATAGCTGACTCCCCCTGGCTCCAACCACGTACTTCAATTCTTCACCGATTTTAACGCAAAGTGGTATGCGTCGAGTGTTTTGTTTAGGTCAGCTTCGGTATGGGCGTCAGATAGAAAAACTACTTCAAACTGTGATGGCGCGATGAATATCCCTTTTTTCAACAAGGTCTGGAACATTTTTTGAAATTTCTTTGCATTTGCGTTCTTTGATGTCTTGTAATCAACAACGGGCTTGTCGGTAAAGAAAATTTGAAACATTGAGGCTGTAAAATTGATCTGGTGGGGAATTTTCATGTCAGTGGCCATATCATCCAGAGCGGTGGAAAACAGCAAATTGAACCGTTCAAGTTTAGAGTATAGTTTGTTTTTGATTTTGTTTATGGTCTTAATTGAGCTGATTGCGGCACTGACAGAGACAGGATTGCCTGCAAATGTACTTGCCTGGTAAACCTTGCCGCCAGGTGAGAGCAAGTCCATAATCTCTTTTCTTCCGCCCACTGCAGATATTGTAAATCCGTTACTCAGAGATTTGGCCAGGGTTGTAATGTCGGGCTTTATTCCAAAATGTTCCTGAGCACCGCCGGGTGCAACTCTAAAACCAGTTACCACCTCGTCAAAAATTAACGGGATGTTGTTTTCTTTGGTGATTTTTCGTAAATCAGACAAGAAGTTCTTTTCAGGTAAAATCAAACCCATGTTTGCCAAAATTGGTTCCACAATGACCCCAGCAACATCTTTATTTTTCTGAATTGTCTTTTGCAGATCTTCAGTGTTGTTATATTCCACAACCAAAGTATTTTTTGAAACCTCGTCTAATCCACCATCAGAAACAGAAATTCCATTATGTGCAGAGCCGGATCCCGCTTTTACCAAAACAGAATCATGTGCGCCATGATAACATCCTTCGAATTTAATAATTTTTTTCTTTTTTGTGAATCCTCGCGCCAGTCTTATTGCAGTCATGGTAGCCTCGCCACCAGTGTTCATCAATCTTACTTTTTCAATCGTAGGGAAATTACCAATGATCAGTTTGGAAAGTTCGATTTCGGATTCAGTGGGAGTGCAGTAAAGAGTCCCTTTGGAAAGTTGGTTTGTCACAGATTGGATAATTTCTTTTCGCCTATGGCCTAAAAGCAGTGCCCCGTAACCGTTGCAATAGTCAATGTATCGGTTATTGTCAACATCCCAAATGTATGCACCGTTGGCTTTTTTTGTAAAGAATGGGTAAGGCTCAAAATATCGAACAGGGCTGTTAACACCAGAAGGGATTACCTTTTTTGCGATACCAAACAATTTCTTTGATTCGGACATCATTCAAGGGTATTTTGGGTCATTATTATTCGTAATTTGCTGCTCTTTGTGCTTGAAATTTCTTTCTGAATAGAAAAGCAGCAATTCCAGTTCCAACGTATGGGGCAGTCCAATATATCCAAAGATTCTCAAACGTGCCAGATAGCAACGCGGGAGCTAATGCCCTAGCAGGATTCATCGAGGCTCCGGAGATAAACGCCAAAAACAAGATATCCAGTCCGACAATGCCGCCAATTGCAACGCCGCTAAATCCTCTCAGGCCTTTCGTATACACAACATAAAAAATTACACCCATGAGCATTGCAGATGCCAGCACTTCGACTGGAAAAATTAGAAATATTGAAAAATCATGGTTCGGGGCATTGGCTCCAATGTTTGCTTTGTCTCCAATGAATGTCAAAACAAAAAGGGAGCCCAGCAAGGCGCCAATAATTTCCGCCGTAAAATAATATATGATTTGAATTTTTGAAATATGTCCTGTGATATAGTATCCCACAGTCACTGCAGGGTTGAAATGCGCCAATGAAATCTTTCCAAAAGAGTAAACGCCGATTAGCAATGCAACAAAGGGCGCCAGGGCAGCAAACGGAACACCCAACTTGCCATCAAACGCCTCAGCATCATAAACAATCGAACCGGTTGCAAAAATTACCAGAATGAATGTGCCAATCAGCTCCACCGTAAAAATCTGTAAATTAGAATACGTCATTTGATTTATGCCCCTAGAGATTCGATGAGATTCATTACTTCGGATTTTATTTTGTCACGAATTATTCTGACTTCTTCAAGAGATTTTTCCTTTGGATCAGAGATATTCCAATCAGACACGCCTTTTACAAACAATGACGGGCACGACTCCCTATCCATGCATCCCATGTTGACAGTTTTGGATGAATTTTCAATCATGATATTTGACAAAAGTTTTGGTTTCTGATGTTCCATGTCGATTCCAATTTCTCGCATCGCTTGAATTGCAATTGGGTTAAGTTGTGTCGAAGGGATTGTACCCGCACTTGAGGCATGGAATTCTTTTGGGGCAAATTTTCTAAAAAATGCTTCAGCCATCTGGCTCCTGCCAGCATTTTCCACGCACACAAACAGTACATTTTCAGGCATGTCTACACTATCACATAAATATCAGTTTATATAAATTTAAATTGATATGAACGGGGTCAGTCTTTTGAAATGCATTTGTAACGAGACACGGTTTGAAATTTTGGAATTGTTGCAAAAAGACAAGGAACTCTGCGTAAATGATTTTGTCAAAAAATTAAAAAAAGATCAGCCACTAGTATCCCACCACCTAAAGACATTGAAAAAATGCGGGATTGTCAAATCAAGGGATGAGGGGAAAAAAGCCATGTATGCAATATCAAGCAATCAATTATCAGAACTGATATCCAACGTTACAAAGACTAGCAAAAAAATTCCGGTTTTATGTTCAGACGGTAAATGCTGTTAGAATTTTTCAGTTCTGACTACGCTGACATCACTAACGTACAGAACTATAGCAAAATTGGCAAACATTGTTCTTGAGATCTCTTCAACCACGTCTTGTAATTTTTCTTCACGCATAATAACCTCAACCTTGACATTTTTTTCGTTTTTAAATCCCTGTCCACGAATTCCACGTGCACCGTTCCCGCCCACCTCATAGGTTGTATAGCCAGGTATTTCATGTTTGTTTAAAATTTCTATGATGTTTTTTTGGGCAAGAATCTCACATGTAACGGTCAACAGCTTTACAGTGTAGAGTTTCATATCCAACCCTTTGCGATGTAATTGAATAAGTCTATCGATCCCTCCCCGTTGTGAACGATTGTCGAAATTGAAAACATGATTGGAAGTAAGACAATGATGTTGTACGGAAATGTGATTCCCAAAGCGGATGTAATGTAAAGACTTGGATTTGCTTGCGGGATTGCATGACGTAGAACTGCCGGTGCGGCGATAAACGAAGCGCTTGCCAACAACAATCCAAACATCACTGCTCCGCCCAGGCTCAAACCCATGGCCGTAGCAACCAATACTCCAAGTATGCCGTTGAAAGTAGGCATGATTACAGCAAATGCCGTAAGGAAAATTCCGACTTTTTTAATATCGTCCAATCTTTGACCGGCAATTATTCCCATCTCAATCATGAAAATTACAATGGCTCCAGTAAACATTTCATCAAACACTATTTTGATAGAGTCAAATCCGGATTCTCCAATGACGTAACCTATCACAATACTTCCAAGAAGGATGACTATCGCCTTGCCAGTTACGGATTCATGCAAAACCTGAGAAAGATTTGTTTTTGTTTCTTGAATGCCCATATCAAGGTCTGACGCACCGCCTTTGCTGAAAGATTTTTTTTTCTGACGAATTTGTTTCGAAACTGCCATGTTTGTTAAAAATATCGCCATAATGAAAGCAACAGGTTCCAGAACAGCTAAAATTGCTGCAAGATATCCTTCAGATGTCACCCCCTGATTCTTCAAAAATGATAAACCTACCGAAAACGTGACAGCCCCTACAGCGCCATATGTTGACGCTAACGCATATGAGTCAAAAATATTAAATTTGCCCAACCTACGTAAAATTTGATAGTGGTTTAGTGTGATTAACAACGACAATCCGATTGCAACTAACATCGGAATCAACATGTTTTCAAACCCGGTGTTCCTCATCTCTATTCCACCATGAAGGCCAATGGCTGCGAGAAGATAGATTGGCAAGAATTCAGAAATTGCTTCAGGGATTTTCAGATCAGACTTTATTCTAGCCGCAATAATTCCAAACAAGAAAAAGAGAATTATCGGAGTGAGTAAATTAGATTGTATTAGTTGCAATATGTCCATTTTAATATTTCAAAAAAATTTTGCTGAAATAAAAATCAAGGCATTACGTACCGTCAAACAGGTTAATCAGGTATGATATTTGATTGCAACTGCAGTGCCACCATGGATAGCAACAATCCATGAAAAGGCAATCTCCCACTAACATTCCAGCATAGAAACAAGGCATGAAACAGATCTTAGATTGATCGAAATATGGAGAATGTTATCGAATCAAATAAAAAAAGAAAAAGAAAAAAAGTTATTCTCGAACTGTGAAACCCAGACCCCATTGGTCGGTGTTTCTAAGATCAGATGTACTTTCTGTGTTTGATTTTTCTACATTAAACATTGCATCATATGCAGGATTGTTTGGATGGTATCCTTGACATTCAAACTCGAGGATATTTTCTACTGCAAACTTGCTTTTGACATAGCTCTCCTCACTGTTAGGATTTGTTTCAACGGTATAATCAATGGCTCTGCAATTTACAAAATTAAAGCCGCGAATCACTTTACCATCAGAAACTAAATCAACGTCAATGTCGACTAGGGATTTATTGTTAGTTCCAGCAACACCTTGAATTTTGCGATTTTCATCCAAATTGTGGTAAAGCATTGGATAGTCGCCAACAATTCCACGCAGTTCTATTGTCGGATATGTTGTCTTTCGTGTAAAGGCTTCTGCTGCAACTGCTTTGTTACCATTATCAGCTTTTACTTTTTCAGTCGATGTAAGCACTGCACTTTGCTTGAACATGGAAAACTCTATTGTTTCAGTACCGTCTTCAAAAGTAAATGTAGTGAATGCGCTTAGTCCTTTGCCAGTGTTCTGAATCGGCTCCGCATAATCATTTGTCAAGTGGGGTGTTTTCCAAATAGGTACATCCCCTCTAAGTTCATCATAATGCATGTTCACACCTTGAATTCCAGAACAGGTAAAGGTCAATTGATGGACAATTGCAAACCCGCTCTTTCCAGTGAATCCCTCCTCCTTTATCGGTTTTAGTTGTGATTTGAGCATCAGATATTCTGCAACTGCTGAAATCAAAGCCCCTGTACACAGATTCGCCATTAGTAAATTCCACTAGTGCGTCAAAATCAACGTTAGATGCAGTGGACAATCCAGACACTTGTCTTGATTTATCAATTGTCTGATACAGTAACGGATAGTAATCCAAAACACCCTCTACCTGAAATTCTGCAACAACATTATCAGATGATTCCGCATAACCTGAAACTAGGTTAAAGACAGGGAATTCAATTTTTTCAATTCCATTTTCAAACATGAAGGTCACTGAAGTTGTCACGTTATTGGCAAATTTGAATCCAGATTCGCCATAGTCAGTGAAAGAGTTACTAGCAGTTATTTTTGGAGCCTCGTTGTCAGAGGTCAATCCGCTACATACAAAGTCTATTTTATCTACAATAGCAAATCCAACTTTTGCAAAATAACTCTCATAGTCATTTGAATCAAGCGTCTCAACTTGATAATTGCCAACTCTACAAGTGTTGTAATCCAGAGACATTACAGATTCGCCGGATTTTACAAAATTTACATTGACATCAAAGTATTTGTACTGATAATCAAATGCAGCATTAGAAAATCTGTAGATATAGGATTCATCCATTGCTTTGTGCAATAATGGTGAATTGGTAACAGTTCCCTCTACGGAAAATGATATACCAGAGTTATCTGCAAAGTTTTCACCCATTTCAAAAACAGGGAATTCGTATGTTTCAACGCCGTCCCTAAATGTGAATGTCAGGACGGGGGACACGTCCCCTATCATTTGGTATCCTTCACTTTCTTCAGCATATACGTTTGAAAATCCAAAATACACCACCGCAAATAATGCAACAATGCCAAATATTGCAATGTTTTTTATATTTTTCATAGTCATTAAAATTCAAAGAGAATTTTGTGCTATAAGCTGT
>JAQBHN010000057.1:0-3311 GCA_032127635.1 Nitrososphaerota archaeon | reverse complement strand
ATCGTCTAGGGGCAGTGTCAAAAATTCAACAACTAATCACATTAAAAAAATCACCAAAAAACAACGTCATGCCAGACAATTTTTACAGCACGACAAACAACCACACCCATGTTTTTTACAAAGGAAAATGGATTCCCGTAGAAAACATGATGATGGACAAATGTATTGTGGTTAAGGGCGGCAGGGCATTCTGTGTCCCAGTAAGAGATGTAAAAAAAGATGATCAGATAATAGTCGGAGAAAAGGGAATCAAAATCACACCGCCGGAACGTCCAAGAGAAGGTGCAAATGTTTTTGAATTTATGGGAAGTTCAAGCTCCAGTGAAAGGCCGACACAGCACATTGCAAAACAAGTGGCAGACGACATTTATCTTACAAAGAAAAAGGGGGGAAGGATTGTAATCGTAGGCGGCCCTGCAATCGTACACACCGGTGCAGATGATTCGGTGGCAGAGATGATCAGAACAGGATACGTTGACGGGGTCTTGGCAGGAAATGCGCTGGCAGTCCACGATATAGAATATGCCACTCTGGGCACCTCCCTGGGGATGAACGTGCATGATGCGACGTTGGCATATCACGGGCATAGGAATCACATGGATACAATCAACGAAGTATTCAAGGCAGGTTCGATTGCAAACATGGTAAAGTCCAAGAAATTGACCAAGGGCATAATGTATGAATGTGTAAAAAACAAAATACCATTTGTCCTGGCAGGCTCCATCAGGGATGACGGCCCACTGCCAGATGTGATAACCGATGTAACTCTAGCCCAAAGGGAATACAAGAAAATACTAAAAGATGCAAGCATGGTAATCATGATTTCAACAATGTTACACTCCATTGCAACTGGAAATATGCTTCCTGCAAATGTCAAAGTCATAGTAGTTGACATCAGTCAGCCAACAGTGACGAAACTTATGGACAGGGGAACATGGCAGGCGCTGGGAATCGTAACTGATGTTGGTGCATTCTTGCCAATGGTCGCCCAACAATTAAGAAAAAAGAAGTAGTCAAGGAGACAGTCTGGGATGTCTCAGAACGAGTCCGTCTGGACCCAACTCCATGGGATGAATTTGCTCGCTGTGCCTTATTCCGCGCATTTTTGTAATCTGAATTGCCCTCTCCATGGCATCCCCAACCCTCGTATGGTGCAATTGGATAATTCCAGAAGTGACAAACCACTCCAGCGGGATTTCCTCGTTTTCAGAATGCTCGGAAAGAATCAGACTTGCCACTCCAAAGTTCTCCAATGCCTGAACCATTCCCTGCAGCCCCTGCCTCATGAAAAACTTGTCAGGATACTGCATGGACAGTATTGTCACAGAGTCAATCACCACCCTTTTGGCCTCCACTCTCTTCACACTGCTTAGGATAAGTTTTGTCAGATGCTCAAAAGGCAGCTGCTCTCCCCTGTACAGGGAGTCATCCTTTCCAATTAGATCGTCTTTGATTTTAAACGGCCTTGCGTCGATCATGAGGATTTTGTCTTCCGAGATCAGGCTGTCAAAGTCCCATCCAAATGACTTGCAGTCATTTTTTACATCTTCAAGATTCTGGGACAGCGTAACATAGACGCCTGGCTCGTCAAAGTCCTTTGCCCCGGAGTACAGGTATTGCAATCCAAACGTGGTCTTGCCACTGCCGGGAGGCCCGGATACAGTCACCGAGCGGTTTTTCTTCAGACCGCCAGAAATAACGGAATCCAGTCCAGGAATGCCAGTCTTTACTTTGGAATATGTCGAATCCATATCTAATGAGATTAACTCGAATTTTCAATATAAAGAGGGGGACGGGTTTGATTCTAACAAAAATAATTTTTTGCAGTATTACAGGTGTGCAGTTTTAGAATTTAACCACAATGATTCAAAAAGTAATTTCATCGAATAAACCATTGATTTTGAGTTTGTCCACATTGCAAACAGATCATCTGCAGAGTTTGCATTTTTAGTAAAGAACAGCATTTCCCTGCCGTCTTTGATGATAAAGCACAGGTGGTTCTCAATGTCTTTGTTTAGTTTTTTGACATTCTTTCTATCCAAATCATCAAAAATATACACGGTTTTGTCACTGCATGCACTTAGCAGCCTAAAGTCTTGTTTTGACTTGACAAATGATTCTAGAAAATCGCCGTGGTACAGTTTGAGATAATCCTTCTCGGATCCTAAAATCAGAAACTCGTCATCATAACTGTCAGTCATCTCCGTTATTTTGGAATGGATTTGGTTTGAGCCCTGAAGCATTTGGAACTTTTCCTCCACCTCTTCCTGGATGGCATCAAAGGTCGGAATGTCATCCCATAACTCGGACAGCCCCTTCTCCATCCGCTCCAGAGATTTGACACGTTCTTTTTCAGAATTTACCATTATCCAAACTGCCTTGTCCAAAGGTAACGCGGTGAATTGAATCGGATGCTGGAACGTTGCCGTAACAATTCCTTTGTTTTGTAAGGCGGAAAGCAGGTGGTATGTTTCAGTTCTCGGCAATTTGAGGGCCCTGCACACGTCAGGGGCAGTCTTTGCACCGTATTTTCCCAGATAGATAAACACCTTGCTTTGGTTGGATGTCAGCCCGTATTGCAGTAGCTCTGTTTGAACTTTTTCAACAGACAGCTTGTACTCGTACATTTGTGATTCAGGTGTCGAATCAAATATTGAAGTCTGTGTTGTTTCTTTTGCCATGTTTTTTCAGGATCCTCCGTTAGAAGACACTAGGCTAAATGGTGATATAGCTAAAATTGTTAGATCGGATTGATCGCTTTTGTCAGTTTTTTGACTTTTGGATGGGATTAATCTAGGCACGGTTATTCATTAAGCTCCAATTTTTATCATATTTTCAACAGGTACTGCATTTCCTGTGTAGATCGATTTTAATGTAAAATTCTCTCGCATACCAGTTGATTTTATGAAAGATATTTCCAAAACTCCTTCATTGCCTCTAAACGCAATACATCCCATGTCTTCTTTGAGACCTTTCTCAATTACGTTGTTTAGTGTAGATAAAGTTCTTTGGAGATTTTCTAATTTTGCTTTTAATTCATCTATAGCTTTAAAATATAATTCCAATTCGCCTTTCAAACCCATTCCATTATAGACTAGAATTTCATTTAGATCATACCATTTGTCACTAACTCCTTTTTTGGATTTTTTCTTTTTTTCCACATTACTTTTTCTTTCAGCATCTTTGACCCTGCCTTTTTCTTTCTTATCGTCTGATTTCTTATCGTCTGATTTCTTATCGTCTGATTTCTTATCGTCTGATTTCTTATCGTCTGATTTCTTATCGTCTGATTTCTTATCTGAAGAACCTCC
>JAQBHN010000056.1:0-36530 GCA_032127635.1 Nitrososphaerota archaeon | reverse complement strand
AGAGGAATCAAAGGTAGAGAAAACAATCCCGCAGGAAAGAAGTTTAGTAGATGTAGATTACAACCGTAAAAAATTATTCCAAAGCACTCGACGCGGTTCAGAAAGCAATCGAGTCAGATCCGACATACGGAATGGCACGGTACAACCAAGCATGTTTCCTATCATTGTTAAACCAGGTTCCAGAATCATTGGAAGCACTAAAACAATCCATAGAGATTGATGTTAAAAATGCCCGAAGATCAATCAGAGACAAAGACTTCATGAATGTCAGAATTGAGGAAGGGTTCAAAAAGAATCGAAGAAGTCGTAGTTTTGGAATCAGTCAGACAGGGATATCATACAATAGGCGCAATTGTGTGGACAACGTTTCTAGATAGAGTTGACGCTGAAACAGCTTTGGGCAAACTGTTAGAAAAAGGGTTAATCGTGCAAAATGAAAAACGTGACGGGTTAAGCAAGATACCAATATATGATCTTGCAGACAACGTTGCAGAAAAACTAGGCAAAGAGAAGAGAGGGTTGTTTGGAATTACCAAAAAGACATTGCCAAGACCAATTAAAAATCTGAAAGAACTTAGCCAGTCAATCCATTCTGTTAAAGAAGCAATAGAAGGGGAAGACGTGGATAAGACAGTTGAAATCTTTGACGAGTTCATCGACCCAACAAAATCAGGCGAACAGATGATAGAAACTTTCTTTGACGAACATAGAGAAATCAGACTGTGGAAGATCAGATTAAAAGATAGAGGCGTAGATTATCTAATTGAAAATAAAGAGAAAATGATTGTCCTGTTTAACAACATTGAAGGAACAGTGACAAAAAAACTCAGAGACCAGATTTCCTAATCATTCAGCAGACAAATCCCAGTAATTGGCATCTTCTTGTTTTTCAGTAGGCTTTTCAAGGGTTTTCCATTCTTTGAAAGAACGAACGTATAGTTTTGCATTTGGCAACCCTACAGATTTCAGGGCATAGTATGCCAATCCAGAAAGAGTCCCCACACTGCCACAGTAAGTAATAATTTCAGAATCCCCCGTAATTCCACGATTGTCCAATAGTCGTTTCATATCCTCTTTTGAGCGTAAAATTTTATCATTGGATGCCAAAGTACGATACGGCAAACTGATTGCGCCAGGAATGTGTTGTTCGAGAAAGTTCAGTCTTTCCCTGTTATCAATTAAAATCACATCGTCTCGGGTTTTAGCATGTTCCAAATAATCAGAGGTTGCCAAAATTTCAGGATGCAGTTTCATTGAGTGCTCCCTAGTTTGAACTTCAGGAATGGCAGAATCATTTTCCAATCCAAGGGACTTCCAATGGCTGTAAGTGGTTTCAAGCAAGGTGACATCTGAATGTCCCAAATACTCCAGAGTCCACGCAACCCTTGACGCTAAAGCACCAAACGTATCATCGTAAACTACAACTGGAGTCTCATCATCAATCCCCATAGAATTTACAAGTTTCAAAACACGCTCGGGGCTATCATCAGACAAAAGATTGGCCAGAGGTAAATTTACAGCGGTTGGAATGTGATCTTGTTTGTAATCTCCTTCTCTCCTGACATCAATCACCCTGACACTTTTGTCTCGTATTTCTGAACGCAAAGTGTCAACATCAGTTGTGATTTTGCCTGAATCGGTCAAGCGGCACATTCACCCTTTCCAGTCTTTGTGTGGTAACTTGTATCACTTCCATAATCCAAGTAAAAGTCAGGATCTTGTTCAATGGTCGGAGGAATAACTAACGGCTCCAATATTTTCTTAATATCAGCAATTGACTTAATTTCCGAATCCTCATTTCCGTTTACGATCCTGTGAATCCAAGATTTCAAAGTGTCGCCAGATTTTTTGTTCGCTTTAAAAATTTCAATCACCTTAAGAATTACAGGGATTATTCGTTTTGCAGGAACTCTAAGGATGGTTTGCCCCAACATCGTGTCACCGTCAGAACGGCCACCAATCGACATTTGGTAGTTAGCATACATGTCTTTTCCAACACGCCCACCACCGCCAAAGAATCCAAGGGTTGCAATACCGTGTTGAGCGCATGAATTTGGGCATCCGCTAATCTTAATGGAAGAATCACCGAGGTCTTCATCTTCATCCAGATTTAGCTCCAGGAATTTTCTTTGGATTTCTTTTGCAAGTCTATGTGAATTAGTCAATGCAAGATTGCAGGAGGTAGTTCCAGAGCACCCGATTGGGGCAGTCATTGTCAGAGCGCCTGATTTTGCCAATCCAATCTTGATGAGTTTTGAATACAGGCGAGGTAAATCATCCTCATGCACATATCGCAATGCAAGATTTTGTTCAAACCCAGATCTAGCCATACCTTCAGATGAAAAGTTACGAATGATATCAGACAACCCGTGGAGCTGGCTTGCCGTGATATCGCCTGCCTCAAGGGTAAGAAATACTGAACGGTAGTCTTCTTGAGTTTGCTTTACGGTGTTAGTTTTCAGCCATCTAGCATATCCGTCAGGAATTGTCTCCCCCCCATCCTCATTAGAAATTTTAATTGGTCTTTTGATGACATTCGGAGTTTTGTCGACTTCTAGTTGAGTGATAACCGATTGTGTAGCTCTAACAACGGCTCTTTCTTTGAAGACAAGGTTTTGGAATTTGTCCCAGCCCATATCGTTTACCAAGTATCTCATTCTATTTCTGGCAAGATTTTTTCTATCACCCAGTCTATCAAATATCCTGATAACAGCAATTGAAGTGTAAAGCAAATCTTCCTCAGGTGTAAAATCTTCCAACTGGTGTCCAACAAATGATCTATTTCCCAATCCGCCGCCAAGGAAAATTTTGAAACCCCTTTGGGAAGTTCCGTCAATGTCTCTAATTTGCGGAATTAAGCCCACATCGACCATCCTGACCATCCCATGCTTCTCACAGCACGTAAAATTAAATTTGAACTTGCGAGGCAAATTTTGAGCCATTGGATTTCTCAAAAAGAATCTTGCAGTTGCGAGTGCATAAGGAGTCGAATCGAATTCCTCAGCAGGGCAAACTCCAGATAACGGGCTACACATCACATTTCTTACAGAATTGCCACATGCTTCTCTGGAGGTCAATCCGACTTCAGCTAAACCCCGAAATATTTCAGAAACATCTTCAAGAATTACCCAGTGGAGTTGAATGTTTTCCCTGGTTGAAAAGTGTGCACTCCCTATAGAGTATTGTTCACTTAATTGGGATATTTTTTCAATTTGATCAGGGTAAATTTCTCCTGCGGGGAGTTTGATTCTAACCATGGCATAGTCGCCAGTCATTCTAGTTCCATATGCCCCATGTTGAAGTCTATAACGTCTGAAACTGTCTTCATCGTATTTTCCTTGGCGGAATAATTTTACAGTTTTTGCAAAATCATCGGCCTCCTCAATTCTGGACCAATTTATTTTATGTTTTGCAGAATCAGGTACAGTTTGTTTAAGATCAGATATTGTCAATACAATGAAATTTCTTTTAGTTTGGATATAAATTTTTGACATTCGGGGGTTTTAGGACGGATATTTTCTTCAAAGCGCAAAATTTTCCTATTTCTGCGGAGGCAAATTTCAGAAATAATTAGTATCGCCTAACGAACCAAGTATCGAAAGTAGTTCTAGATTTATAAAATAAGAGTGAACCAAAAACTATTGAAAAATACACAGCCAGCAGAGTAACATCATGTAGGGTATAGAGTGAATTTAGCAAGTGTCCCAAGATTAGAATTAGTGATTTTTGTTAGAATTGAAACTAGAAAGGTATAGATGAACGATATGGAAAGGATAGATATGACTAAGAAATTACCTCATGGACATAATATTGGTGGCGGAAATAGCCAGAAAAGACGTCAAGCGTTCAAAAAAGAAAAAAATTCTGAAGAAAATTCCGAATAGAATTACTGATTTTTATTAAAATAATTTTTCCGACGTACTGCAATTGCACTTCTTGTATCTGATTACACCTTACAAACAATGGTTAGAACCTACATGCGCTTTGGATTTGTTATAGTTCTTTTCCTACAATGGTTATGATTAATGTGAATAACATGGATTCATGAAAATATAGTTTGATTTTATTCAAGTGCCACGGTTCTATCTAATTCCTATTGCACAGATTCCATCTTTGTTATTTCTAAAGGCTAAGGCATATTGCCCATTTGATTAGATTGATAGTTTCTTTTAGTAATCGCTAAGATATGGATTACACATAACGTTTAACTTCCAAGCATCATAATAGATGAATGTGCCTAGTATTGATGCTACAAAACAAAACATCATTGATTGGTGTAATCAAGATAAAATTGTAGTAAAAGTTCAAGAACTAAAACCTGATGATCCCGTACTTAATTTCAGTATAGCATCAGGTAAAATTGCAATTTATAATCAAAAGAGATTTCCAGACAGAACTTATCTTCAATGCGACATTGGCTTTGCACCTGAACAAATAACAATGATGCAGTCATGGGACAATACTAAAAGAACAAATTTTGTATCGAGTCTAACTAAAAATGCCATTGAGTTTGATTATCAAAGTGAATTTCTGTTAGACGGGAATAACATCAAAGGTGTGAGAATACACAAATTCTTAGTAGGTGATTTTACAAAATCTGACTTTATTCATACATTGGTTAGACTACAAAATATTCTAGGATATACGTTCAACATACTCAATTTGACAATGGGTACAGAATTGAGTTTGCAACAACAACAAAATCAATCTAGTTCTGAAAATCCACTAACAGGATAATCCCCGAATATGATTAATATCGAGACGGTGATCAAGGGATTGCTAATATCGGCTGTCATAGGTGTCGTTCTGATTGCAGTAGGAAATTCAATAGGACATAGTGACATGGTTGGTGTAGGCATCGTGGTTGGTATCGGTTCTCTTGCACTTGTGGTGATTAGCATTTTTGTTTATCGGTTGGCTAATTACTAATCCTCAGATTCTAAACTCCAATATGCTCAAGTTCAAAATAATTGTAAAGAACTCATGAATAATATAACTCTCGAAAGAAATTTTCCAGATATTTGGGATGAGAAAAAAATCGATAAAATTATGAAATTAAATAGTGATTTTGTGTTAGCCTTGACGGGGACGTAGGTTAGCTTGGCATACTGCCAGCCTCGGGTGCTGGAGATCATGGGTTCAAATCCCATCGTCCCCAGACAATCACATCATATTACAAATTATTTCTATGGGAGGTTACACCAGATGTAGTCGATAGAAAAAACAAAGTGACAAACTAGGGGGATTTTTATTTTTACCAACACGCTTAAGTTCACAATTCACGTTTAGATTTTGTGGCTCGCAAAAAAACTAACGCTGAACTAATTAAAGAACTACATAAAATCGAAGATGAAATAACTGCTTTGATTAATGAATGGGTGTGGTTTAGAAGTGAAATTAAAAAAATAACAGATCCGTTAAAAATTGGTCAATTCCTAAGAAGTGCAGATAGATTACAAGAAAAAATTAGAAAAAAATCATTAAAACAGAAAACGATTCTGGGTAGATTGAAAGATATCTAAACAATACGCCCAAGTTCTAAAGTTGAGAGGGTTTTTTGACCATTTTAACAAGATAGAAAGACCTACGATAGTTGACCGATTAGTATCACCTAATTTTTCAAAATAAGATGTGGGAAAGTATTAATTGTTCAGGGAACGGTGAATCTTCATGCAAGAAGCAACTATTGCAGAGCAATCAGAAAAAATATTTACCGACGTACGTGAAGTCGAAATCACACGTGCAATTGCAAATGAATTTCACGACGTATTAATTGACAGAGCAGAATCAGACGTAATCATTATTGGCGCAGGTCCTGCAGGATTAACAGCTAGCAGAGAACTTTCAAACATGGGCTACAAAGTTTTGGTCATTGAACAAAACAACTACCTAGGCGGAGGTTACTGGCTAGGAGGATACATGATGAATCCAGTTACAGTCAGAGAACCAGCACAAAAGTTCTGGGATGAATTGGGCATACCATACAAAAAAGTTGCAGAGGGACTATACTTGACACCAGGACCACATGCAGTATCAAAACTAATTGCGGCAGCATGTGATGCGGGAGTAAAATTCCTTCAACTGACAAAATTTGACGACCTTGTATTGAAAAACGGCAGGGTTTCAGGAATTGTCGTCAATTGGATGCCGGTTTCAGCATTACCACGTAACATTACTTGCGTTGATCCAATTGCACTTGAAGCAAAAATAGTCATAGATGCATCAGGCCATGATTCAGTTGCAGTAAAAAGACTTGTTGATAGAGGGTTAGCAAAGTGGAAGGGAATGGAGCCAATGCATGTCAACGATGGTGAAGAGCACGTAGTTCACAAGACAGGTGAAGTGTATCCAGGATTGATTGCAGCTGGAATGTCAGTCACCGAAACACATGGATTGGCAAGAATGGGTCCAACATTTGGTTCAATGCTGTACTCCGGAAAGAAGGCAGCAGAAATTACAGCACAAAAAATCAAAGAGCTAGAAAGATAATAAAACGATTCCGTGTGTGGATGGATAGTCATTGAATTCATCAAGTATTGTACCAAAACCACAATCTCCATTCAGAGAATCATTGTTGAAAATCAAGCAGGTATGATTTATTTTGTTTTCAGGTGTTGATTTGATGAGTTCGGATAAGATGACAAATGAAAAAGTGTTAATTGTTGCATTCCCCAGTGCAGGTTTAGTA
Source organism: Nitrososphaerota archaeon (assembly GCA_032127635.1). Lineage (GTDB taxonomy): Archaea > Thermoproteota > Nitrososphaeria > Nitrososphaerales > Nitrosopumilaceae > Nitrosopumilus. Next base: position 29,842 of record JAQBHN010000056.1, on the reverse strand, counting down.
GGCGCTTTTGCTGTATCTTACCTCATCGCACAGTTGGGAATGAAGGATACTGGAGATCTAGAATTTACAAAAATTTCTCCGTCATACGCAATAAAAAAGGGGGAAATCTACGGGCCAGTCCGCACATACAATAAAGATAATCTATATGCAATTCTGTCCAACATACCCCTGAATCCAATCTACACGTATGATCTTATAACAAAGTCAATGGAATTTGCAAAAAACAACAACATCAAAAAAATAATCATCCCACGCGGATTAGAGGCATATGAAAATAAGAAAAACGATCCTATTTCGTACGGTTTGGCAGTTAACAAGAAGTCCAAATCTCTTTTAGAGGAACATGGTTTGCCAAACATACCAGGAGCAGTAATTCTAGGGGTGGATGCAAGCGTCATATCTGCACTAAAAAATTCCGAAGCAGCATGCATTGTTTTGTATACTACTTGCAGGATGATGTTTCCGGATGACGACGCAATCATAAAATCCATCAAAACACTTGCAGACATCATCAAAGTTAAAGTCGAGACTGAAAAATTTGAAGAGCAGCTGGAGAAGATAAGCAAAGAAAATGAAAAATTGATTGCGGAAACCAAAAATTATTTTGAGAACACATCTGGAAGATCTGCATCCATCCTGCCCCCAGGAATAGGCTAAGTCTTGCCCAGTTTGACGCTTAAAAACTGCCCAATCATTTAAAAAAATTAGACGTTAGAAAGATAAGCAGTAAGGGCAGCTCTATTTTAGTGGAAATTTCTAAAATTATCCTATACGATGAACCCGCAGTTCCAGAGATTCAAATTGAAAAGATAAAAAAATTCATCACAGATACATTTCAAATTGAAGCGAAGGTAAAAGAAAATTTTTTTCAGTCTACAGAAGACAGAACATCTGAAAGAATAGCATCAACGCGAGTTTTTGATTTAAAAAAACAATTCAAAAAACACAATCCAACACAAGACGAAGTTCAAACTGAAAAAGACAATCTAGACACGTCTGAAAAAGATGTAATGGCGCTATATGATGGATTTGAATTGCAAAACATCATTTCAGAAAACATTCCGATTATGGATAGCGCGCTGCACATAATTTTTACAAAGAAGATGACTGTCACATTTGATGAGGGTGATTTCAGATACCATGCAAGAGCAATAATCGGCTCCAATCCAGCAATAATTTCAACGGCTGGGATCATAGAGGCCCCAGCGAAGCCGAAACAGTACTACTTGGATCTAATGACATGCTTTTCAGAAGACAAAATTCAAGAAATTAAAGAAAAATACAAAGGGGCGTTTTTAGAATATCACGATTCAAGATTAAACGAGGTAGCTGAAGGGTATGTGTCACAAGCCATATTGTACCATTTAACGGGCGAAGCATTTTGTGAGAAAAAAGATTGCAGGCTATTCAATGCCCATTGGCAAAAAGACTTGCTCTACTCGCAAATTGAAAATAAAAAATTCTGCGAACGCCACCAAAAAATAATCAGCGGAGTTAAAAATCAAGTCCGGACAGAGTTTATCTGATCACGAATTCTTTGAGAAGACTTCTTCAACAGCAAAGATTCAGAGTCATCAAGAGCAATGTCAAGGATTTTTGAAATCCCGGATGAATTTATCAATACAGGTATGCCCATAGCGACATCATTTTCCCCGTATTCCCCTTTCAAAACTACAGAGACGGGTACCGACAGCTCACGGTTATTCACTATTGAGTAAATGACATCAAATGCATTTTTGGCAATGCCGAATTGGGAACGACTCTTGTAGCGTCTTAGATCTTTCCAATAATTCCTTAGTGCACGGGTGACAGAGGCTCGCTCACCATCATCCAGCAAAGAAGACACGGGTTTTCCATCGACTTTGACTCTAGAAAATATAGGAACCATGGAATCCCCATGTTCGCCTAGTACCATTGCACCGTCAACGGAAGACTGTGGAATCGAAAACTTTTTCGATAGCAGGTATCGGAATCGGCTAGCATCAAGACTGGACGCAATGCCAAACACTTTGAATCTTGAAAAAGATGTTTCTCTCTGGAAAAAATATGTCAGTATGTCGAGGGGATTGGAAATCAGCAAAACGATTGCAGACGGACAATACGTCTTAATTTTTTGTGCAATTTCTTTGATCATTGCTGTTTGGGACACCATGTTTTCTGTCCTGTCGTTCAAATACACGCCCATACTTGCTGTGATCACAACGATATCCGAACCAATTATTTTTGAATAATCAGATGTTCCAGCAATTGAGAATTTGGAAGTGGAAGGAACGGCATTAGAAACATCCAAAGACTCCCCAATTGCTTTGCCCTCATTGCGATTTACAAGTAAAACGTCATCTAGTGCATGGGATACACAGAGAAAAGCAATAGACGTGCCCACTCTCCCGCTACCAATAATTGAAATCAACCACACCACATTCGGTTTATTTTACAATCAGAATAGGGCATGTTGATTTTTGAGACACCCCGTTTGCAACACTTCCCAAAAGCAACTTATCAAAACCAGTTCTGCCATGAGATCCTATTACGATAAGATCATATTTTCGAGATTTTGCAAATGTTACAATGTCATTGACTACGGATTTCGATGTCAGTATTTGTGATTTGATAGAAATGTTGTTTTTATCTGCAAGGGATTCCAATTTTTCAAGGTGTTCTTTTGTAACTTTTTTTTGTTTTTTAATCAGCTCGGAATCAGCTCTTGCGTCATAGTATTTGTGATGCCATGCATCGCCCTCAAGGCAGGTAAGCAGCGTTATTTTAGAATTGTAATTTTTGGCAAGATCCAACGCAACCTTGAAGGCTCTTGTAGATTGGACAGACAGGTCAAATGGAACCAGTATGTTTTGAAACAATATCAGTATTCCTTTTTACGAATACTGTCTCTTTGGCGCTTATCATCATGTTTTGGCAATTCACCCTCCAATTTTCTACACAATTCATCGGCAATTTTTAGAATATCCCAACCTGAAGCAGTATAGATTAGTTGGTTTTTAGAGGTTTTAACAGTGGCAGTGGCATCGTAGTGGGTTCTTGAGCCCTCAGGATTTTGAAATTCTACTGCAATTTTTGCTTCAATGATGTGAGACAGTACTTGTTGGACTTTCTCCAACGCGCCGCCAAATTTGGATGAAAGTATTTCGTTGGCAGGTTCGTCTTTTGGCAAACCAATTACAAATAAAGGGACTTTTTCAGCCATACACAACCCATGCAAACTAGAACTTAATATGTTTCTAATTATTATCAGACATGATTTTCAGGCATGGTGTTGTTAACGATGTATTTACCGAAATATGAAAGAGGATCACTATGAATGTAAAAAATTTAAAACTGTCAGAATTGGTCACCAACCCAGTTACAGTTAATCCCGACACAACGCTCATGAAAGTCAGGGAGTCAATATTAAGACACAAAGTTAAGCGAGTGGTAGTCACAGACAAAAATATGCCACTTGCAGTAATTACCGAAAAAGACATCGCAAAAAAAATTTATGAATTAGGCACAAAGCCAATAAAATCTGTAAAAGCGAAAGATTTCAAGCCAAGAAAATTATTTGCACTCACCAGAGATGACACTGTAGAGGCATGCGCGAAATTAATGAAGAAGCACAGAATCAGCGCGGTGATAATTCTAAACAAAGACAAAACACTTGGCGGGATTGTGACAAAAACAGATCTTTGCACAGTTTTCCTCACCAAAGGCTCAGACTCAATGGCAGTTTCAAATGTAATGAACAGCAAAGTAATCACGGCAGCCCCAAGCGACCCGATACTACACATAGAAAGTTTATTGTTAAAATACGGAATTTCAAGAGTGGTAATTAAAAGAAACCAGAAACCGGTAGGAGTAGTCACATTCAGAGATTTCATACCGGCAAAAATCCCACAGTGGATTGCAGAATCAGCAGATCCTAAAGAAGTTCAAGAATACAAATTCAAGAAAGGGCTGGAGGAAACACATTCAAACCAGATGAGCTACCTTTTTCCATTTCATGCAACAGACATCATGTCATCTAACCCCATCACAATAGATGCAGATAAGGAAGTAAAACAGGCCATCGTCAAAATGATCAAATACGATATCAGCGGCCTCCCAGTGGTAAGTAATTCAAAACTAGTGGGGGTAATTACAAAATCTGATATCGTGAACACGCTAGCGAATTAGTCCTATTTCACTATCAGTACGGAGCATGAAGAAGATTGGGATATTTTGTTTGAGACACTCCCAAGCAAGAGCCGGGTTACAGAACCAAGCCCCTTGTTTCCCACGATTATCAGATCACATTTTTCTTTTTTTGCAATCTTGTCAATCTCGTTTGCAATGTTTCCTTCCTTCAAGAAAGTCCTCACAGGGATATTTTTTTTGGAAAGTTCGTGCTTGGCCTTTTGCAAGATATTCGTGCCAAATTTTTGGAGAATCCCCAGATACTCTTTGCGGTCAAGCAAATTAATCGGGATTGATTTTTCCACGACATATGTCAGAATAAGTTTAGAATCAAACGTTTCGACAAATTCACATGCACGTTCCAATGCCTTTTCTGAATAAATTGAGCCGTCAATAGGCACAAGAATATTCTTAAAACTATTAGTCATTTCACTATCAATACAGGTTTTTTAGACTTGTGCAAAACATAGTTAGAGACACTTCCCAAGAAGATTTCTTTTGCAGAGCCCCTTCCACGGGCTCCGATAACAACCATGTCAATTTTGTTTTTTGGATTATTTGCAAATCGTGCAATGTCATATCCAGGATCACCGGCAATCGCTTTTCCAGTCAGATCAATTCCCTTTTGGGCAGCTCTAACTTTGGCCTCAGCAAGTAATTTTTTTATTTCAGTCATCGAGTTAAAATCCAAGAATCCAAGTGGATGTAGCGCATATATTCCAGGCACTGTTTTTACTGCCAATGCCGTAACTGTACCTTGAGACTGTCTGGCAATGTGTATAGCCATGTCCAACCCGCGAATTGAATTTTTTGAACCGTCAAGAGGTACAAGAATTTTCTTTGTTTTGACTGCCATGCTATTGTCAAACGAATTTTTAATTTATAAGAGTATCGTGATTATCTCATCTGATTTTCAATTATGACAATTTGGAATTTATCTCATATAATTGGAAAAACAGCACACGGTATGAATAGCACGTTTGTAAACGATGTGATGAGTAAAAATGTACTAAGTTTAGACAAATCGACATCCCTGCAAGAAGCTGCAGAACACATGAAAAAATTATGCATAGGCTGTGTAATCGTAACTGACGACAACGGCCCAATCGGAATAATTACAGAGAGGGATTTTGTGACAAAAATTGCAGCTGAGGGAAGGCCGTTATTCACTGAAATTAAAGAAGTGATGTCATCACCTTTGATTACAATCGATTCAGAAGAAACCATTTGGGAAGCGTCAGAATTAATGAAGGAAAAACTAATCCACAAACTTCCAGTTAAAGAAAATAATGAAATTATTGGAATCATAACAACGACAGACATTGTGAAAATTGCAAGCATAGGATCAGATTCAGAAATGAGGAAAATTTGTGATCAAATTCTTTTAAGAATGAAGAACGAGTAACCGAAAGGGACATTCACTTAAATTATTGAAATTAAGACCACAACCATTATGATGTCAGGGGATGCAGGATCAGCCGTTCTTGAAACAAGAGATGACGAAGCCAAGATATCAGATAAAACTAAAACAAAATTCGACATAATAATTATCGGTGCGGGCCCTTCAGGGTATACGGCTGGAATTTACTGCTCAAGAGCAGGCTATGACACCTTAATTTTGTCGGGGTTACTCCCAGGCGGTCAACTGGTCAACACAACGGAAGTTGAAAACTATCCAGGATTTGAAAACGGGATAATGGGTCCTGATTTGATGATTGACATGAGAAAACAATCGCAGAGAATGGGCACAACCATTGTCGATGACGTGGTTGTAGATGTGGACTTTAGACGAGAGCCATTCAAGGTTTTAACAGCATCAGAAGAATTTGAAGCTCGGGCAGTGATCATTGCAACAGGTGCAAACCCAAGAAAGCTTGGGATAGAGGGGGAAGAGGCATTTGCGGGCAAAGGAGTGTCATATTGTGCAACTTGCGACGGGCCGTTCTTTAGAAATCAGGAGATAGTCGTTTCAGGTGGCGGTGATTCTGCAATCGAGGAAGCAATATTTCTCACAAAATTTGCAACGAAGGTCCACCTAGTTCACAGAAGAGGCGAATTGCGGGCAAGCAAAATCATGCAAGAAAGAGCATTTAACAATGAAAAAATCAAATTTGTTTTCGATACAAAGGTAACTGAAATTAAAGGAGATCAAAAGATGAGGCAGGTGGTTTTAAAGAATCTAAAAACAAATGAAGAGAGCACACTTGACGCAGAAGCTTTGTTTGTTGCGATTGGGCACGTACCAAACACGCAACTGTTCAAGGATCAAATTGATTTAGACGGCGAAGGCTACATCGTGCTAAAAAATAAAACCCACACCAACATGAAGGGGATATTTGCAGCAGGAGATGTGCACGATAGAAGCTACCGACAAGCAATTACTGCCGCAGCGTTTGGATGCATGGCCGCAATTGACGTGGACAAGTATCTTACAGAAAGTGCAGATAAGAAATAATGAAAAATGCTCAATGCAAAAAATGCCTAAATAAATTTCGCCAGAAAGACATCTATACAATTCAACAGTTTCAATACAGAAAAGAGCCCACATACGAATGGTCTGTGAAGTATTTTGAAAAATCAGGAATTAGCGAATGGGACTCATTCTGCGAGGAATGCATGTCATTTTACTCAAAAGAATCCGAGAAAGAATGGAATGGGCCAAAAATCTAAACTCTTTATTGCCAGATAAAAAGGCAAGAAGAATGAGTCAAGATCCAGAAAATCTGAAAAAATCAGCTAAAGAACACAGCGAAAAACTAGCTAAGATTGGAATGGATTTGGGGGAGATTCAATTCAGTTACAAAATCGAAGAAAAAGTGACCAAAGAATATTGGCAGAAACGAATGAAGGATTTTAAAAAATACAATGAAAAAGGTTTGGAGTATTACAATCAAGTTCATTCAATGATGAACCTGGCAAACAAGGAAGAAGCACAAATGTTCCTTTTACGTATCAGCAAATTCAGACAGCTGAGCACGGCGCTGTCAGAGACCATGGAGAAAATCAAAGAAAACCCATCAATAATAGACTCTAAAGACAGACAGCACAGCCCGTGGAGTAAAGAAATCAAAAATCAAATCGCCGAACAAAGCAACAGATGTTTACGGCATGAAATGGATATGAATATGTCGTTTAGAGAATTTTATGAAAAGCATTTGAAAAAAATTCTCGAATGATTGTCAGTATGCCAATTCAGACATGTGTTTTGCACCCTTAAGACAGATATCAAATTCGTCTTCAGTCATCACATTTTGAGTCGCATAAACACTTTTGAATTTCCTTCCATCATCAGCAAAAATTCCCACCACACATGCGTCTCCCTCAACAGGATATTTTTTCATGCATGCGTATACAGCGGCAGAAGAAGGGCTGATCAAAAGTCGGTCCTTATCAAACACATCCTTTACAACTGAAAATGCCTCATCGTTATCAACATAAACCCAGTCATCCACGACATTTTCTCTCTTTAAGAACAAATCAGGTTTTGCAGATTCTTCAAAGTTTCTCCACCCCTGAATCAAATGGTTTTGCTGAGGTTGACATCCGATGATCTTCACATCTGGGTTTTTTTCTTTTAGAAAAGCGCCTATTCCCGTAATGGTACCTCCAGTGCCAACGCCAGTAAAGAAGTGTGTGATTTTTTCCCCAGTCTGTTTCCAGATTTCAGGTCCAGTTCCAACATAATGGCCCTTGAAATTTGCTTCATTCGCATATTGATTTGGAGAATAATACGTGTCAGGTCTGGAAGATGCAATCGATGTAGCAAGTGCGATGCTTTGGTCAGTTCCAGCACCCACTTTAGGACACAGATCATCGCTGGTTTCAAACACTTTGGCACCTAACTTTCTAATGATGTCTTTAGTCTCATTACTTGCCTTTTCCGGAATAACAATCTCGACTTTGTAACCCAATACATTCGCAATACCAGTCAGGGCAATTCCAGTATTACCAGAAGTAGGTTCAATGATTATGCTTTTTCCTTTTGTCAAAAGCCCTCGTTCCTCACCATCTTTTATCATCCAGTATGCGGCCCTATCCTTAACAGAGCCAAACGGATTGTGTCCCTCTAATTTTGCAAAATATTCCACGCCATCATGACAAAGAGAATCCAAGCGCACCAGAGGGGTATTGCCCACACGATTCAGAACGTCTGTATCGTTAACAGTGGTCATGATTTGGATTATTTCACCTTTTTAATTTTGAATGTAATGGTTTCGCCATCTTTTGACATGTCTAATAATTCATGACCGTTTCTTGTAACCCATCTTGAAATATCATCTTCAGCGGCCGGATCATCAGCAGATACAGTTATGATTTCGCCCACTTGCATTCTTTCAATTTCAATTTTTGTTCTAAACACAGGTTCAGGACAAAACAATCCAGTGGCATCCAATTTTTTTTCAGCAGATTCAGACATTATTAATTCCTAAAGGTCGATTTGTCATATTAAAAGCTATTTGACTTTTGCAATAGCATCACCTGAAAAGATCTTCATGTTCAGGGCGAATCAGCTCGTCAACAGAATGATCTTCTGGTTTAAACAGATAGTCACGAATGATTGCAATCGGACATTTCAGAGATTTGCCCATAACTAATTCGGATGCGGATGTGAGTTCATCGGCGATAGCAATTGCAGTCACTCGTAAAACTTTATTGAAGGAATCCAAAGTTCCCCCGTAATCCAAGATTGGGTTTAATCCGGATACTCCAATCGCATGATTGGTTTGCCCCATTCTAAAAGGTCGACCAAACGTGTCAGAAATTATCACTGCCACATTTTTGTTTGATTGTTCAAAGATATTCTTTCTGATTTTTTGTGCGGAAACATCAGAGTTTACAGGCAACAAAGTCGCATAGCCTTCCCGGACATTGCTTTCGTCAATTCCAGCATTTGCACAAATGAAACCTTGGTTAGTTTCAACTATCAAGATTCCGTTTTTCATCCTTACAATTCGTTTGGATTCAGACAAAATTAATTCGGTAATTTTAGGATCTTTATGATATTGAGAACTGATGCCCTCAGCTAACAAAGAAGGAATCACGGTGGACAGGTCTATCAAGCGCCCCTCTTGCTTTGAAATTATTTTTTGTGCAACAACTACGATGTCGCCATCACGTAATTTTTCTGATTTTAGAATAATATCAGAAATGTCATCAGATGGTTCGATCTCTTTTTCAAAACGAATTGGGATTATTTGCAAGCAAAGTATCTCAAACAGGGGACTAAAAAATTGTTTATGCGGGAGTTGCAGATTCTAATTCAAGTTTGTAATGTTTGTTGATTATATCAATAATTTTAGAAAGATCTTTTTCTTCCAGAGTGGTTGTGGCGAAATCTTTAACTATGTCTTGGGCACGGTAGGCAATCCCCAATCCGCAAATATCGAATAATTTTATATCGTTTGCACCATCCACCACACACACGATGTCTTCTTTTTTCTCACCCCATTCTTCAATTTTCATTCGAGCTGATTTTGATTTATCAGAAGTGACGCTTATGGTAACTCCATCCAATTTTCCATCTTTGAATATCAGATCATTTGAATAGACATAATCCAAATCCAATTCTTTTTGTAATCTATGCATCATCAGAGTAAATCCGCCAGAGACGGCCATGAGCTTCCATCCGGCAGCTTTTAGTATTCTGCATGCCTCTTTTGCGCCAGTCATAATGGGTAACGCGTCAGAAACTTCCTGGCAGGTTTTTTCATCCAGCCCCTTTAGTGCCGCAACCCTAGTTCGAAGTCCATCCTCCCAGTTAATTTTACCTTGAATTCCTTGCTTAGTGATTTCCCAAATTTCATCTTGCTTGTTGAGTTTTTCTGCAAGAATTGGGAGGTATTCTTCATCATACAAAACTCCCTCAACATCAAAAATTACTAACAATAGTTTTCTGATTTGGAAAAAAATTTCTAATTATATTAAAGTTCTTAACTTGAATTCGACATCAATCTTAATTTATTAAAAACAATTGAACATTTACGACCACGGGATCTAAACAGCGTAATCAAATTTATCAAACACGTCAAACGGGTTATGAGTAAAACCTCAAGCAAATCCAAAACAAAGAAGAAAAAATAATCAGCAAAAGATAATTCTCAGATTCCAAACGCCAATACGCTTAAGTTGAGTGCGGTGGTTTTCCTGTTGGGCATATGAAATTCAAGTTTTCAGCCAACGACAAAGAGTGGCACCAGACCTTACTCAACACTTTTGAAAATATGCTCAAGATGAAAATACAGCCCGTACTGGTATACGACAGAACACATTTTTCAAATTATGTTTACAAAAATAGCGTCAAACCCAGTGCAGTTTGGGCAGAGTGCATAAAGGAATGTGGCACCATTTGGATAAATCCTCATTTGGCAACAGAGCCAAAAGTTGAAACCGTGAATACCCTATACCACGAATGTCTACACATCAAATATCCAGAGAAGAGCGAATTTGAAATACGGAGATTAGCTGATAAGATGATACCGGTGACAAAATCAATCACATCCAACAAAAAGAAATTCGACATCACACACACCCATTAATTTGACAAACCATCTCAAAAGAATACAATACGCTTAAGTTCAAAATTCCTGTAGAAAACGCATGGATCTTAACGAAATACTCACCAAAGAAAGGGACTCCCTAAGAGATGAAAATATCGAATTAAGAAATAAAATAAAAGAACTTGCATTGAAAATAGAAGCGTTGGAGGAAAAAGAATGAAGCGCGGAATAGTCATCACGATGGCATTTGTTTTGTTAGTTCCAATCAGCGCAATAGCAAACGCATCAGAGCCCACATATCTTGCATTTGAAAAGCCACTAAAGCAAATAATGCATGGCACCTTGCCAAAAGATGTTTCATGTAACAACGATCTGGTTTTAATTCTAAAACATAGCGACGGATCACCCGCATGCGTAAAGCCATCTACCGCACACAAACTTGTAGAACGTGTATGGGGGCAAGACCCACATGTCTCCAACCCTTAGACCCAAACTCTTTTGAGAACATACAGCAAATTCTAAAATCCAATCATATGGGAGCGTAGGTTTTTTGTTCCGTATGGATTTCACCAACTAGGTTTTGCCTACAAACCTTGTAACGGCAAATGTTTTTTGTAATTTTAAAATATAAACAGGATGAACGATTTATTCTAAACTTCAATACGCTTCGGCTATTAAATTAAACCGCTTCGCCTTAATGCTTGCATGTAATGCTGAGTCTGAACTTTGGACTTGTCAGAATAATTGTTTTCTTCAAGCCATTTTTCCAGAGTTTCATATTTGAATTCCAGAGTAGTTTTCAGCATCGTCTTTCTAATGACTTGCCAACCCTCGTCTCGGACTGACTGTAATCTGATCACAGTTGGAATCCACTTGAAGAATTGAAACTTTGGCCAATTCAGGTCATAATTTTCGTCTAGAACTGACTCTTTTGAATTCAACATATTGCATCTCCGCATTCAGGCATGAGGAACGTAGTTAGAACGAATCCGCCTAGAATTGTAATTCCAAGTGAAATTAGCAATCCTGCAAAAAGAGTTTTCTTCTCATCAAGTTTCATGACCATGATCATTTTTTTCGATGGCAGTATATCAAGGGATTTTTAATGAACGTCTAGTGGTAAATGGGATTTAGAATCGCAGTTGTAGGTTAGATTCAAAATGACAACTGTGAGCATAATGGAGGAAGATATCCCCCATGCGTAACATTTGCAATAAAGCATTTATGCTAAAAAAAGACGGGTTTAATACTTGAATGGAACAATCCAAAAAAATCATGATTACAAAAAATACGTCATAGATTCTAAACTTCAATATTTCAAACCTCATGCTAGTAAAATTGAGAAAACATTCGCTGAAGAAATTTCTTCAAGTTTGAACAGAGATGCTAAATTTATCGCGCCTAAGTTTTTTTATGATAAAAGGGGTTCCGTTTTGTTTGAAAAGATTTGCACGCTTCCCGAGTACTATCCTACAAGAACCGAAATTGGCATTTTGAAGAATTTGCAGGCCGAATTGCCCTCGTTTATCGACGAATCCTTTAGATTGGTTGAACTTGGAAGTGGCGCATCAGTAAAAACAAGATTGCTCCTGGACGTTTTTGCTCAAATACAGAAAACTACAGAATATTTTCCCATAGACATATCTGAAATTCTAACTGAAAGCTCAGAACAGCTATTGTGGGACTATGCCAATCTTCGAATTACAGGCATCATTGATACATATGAAGGAGGATTGGAATTTCTGAAAAATTACGATGAGAGAAAAAATCTCATCTTATTTTTGGGATCCAGCTTCGGCAATTTTTCCCCATCTGCAGGTAAAAATTTCCTAGGCAAAATAAACTCAACAATGAAATCAGGGGATTTGTTTTTAATTGGTTTGGATTTAGTCAAAGATTCACATATTTTGGAATCTGCTTACAATGACGCACAGGGTGTCACTGCCGAATTCAACCTCAACGTCCTCTCCAGAATCAACGATGAACTTGATGCGGATTTTAATTTAAATAATTTTTCACACCATTCTATTTACAACAGCGGTGATCAAAGGATTGAAATGTATTTTAAATCCCTGGTAAAGCAATCAGTCATCATTTCAAAATCCAACCTTTTGTTGAATTTGGAAAAAAACGAATTGATCCACACTGAACATTCTCACAAATACACGGTAGAGCAAATTAGAACGCTTCTTGAAAGTACAGGGTTCAAAATTAATCACATGTGGCTAGATGCTAAAAATTATTTCTCACTAACCCTGGTCTCAAAAAACTAGATGTTTTCAGCACATCTAAAACCGGAAAACAGCCATCGTTCGTCTAGTCTGAAGAAATTCCTGTAACTTCCCCTTATGGACATCTTTGGCGTTCCAAAAGAACCCCCTCTCAAAACCTTCTGGTTTGTAAACCATTTGTCATTATATTCGTCAAATCCCGACTTGAATCCAGGGTATCCCGTGAATTCCGATGATGTCCATTCCCAAACATCCCCTATCATCTGCTGGCATCCTGAATGGCTGATTCCATTTGGATATGATCCTATTTCAGAACATCCCCAACGGTATGATTCAAGCAAATTACATTTCCCCTCAGTCGGATTTTCATTCCCCCACGGGAATGTTGTTTTTTCTTGCTTTTCTTCGTTCCAGCAGGCAGCTTTTTCCCATTCGGCTTCAGTTGGAAGTCTTTTGCCTGCCCATTTGCAATATGCGTCTGCTTCGTAGTAGCTTACATGGCATACAGGTTCATTTGGATTAATTTCTCTAATCCCCAAAAAGTCTCTTACATGCCACTTTTCATTGATTTTTTCCCAATACATTGGAGATGTCCATTTGTTTTCTTTGACTTTTTCCCATCCATCCGATAGCCAATATCTGTAAGTGTCATATCCCCCATCTTCCATAAATTCCACATATTGCCGGTTTGTCACGGGAAATTCATCTATTTTGTATTCATCGAGGTAAACTTTGTGTTCCGGCAATTCGATATCATAGCAAAACTCCCCTCCGCCATTTCCCATGACGTATATCCCTCCTTTGATCTGAATTGCCTTTCTTTCAACTTCGGCGGGTTTTGTAATTTCATTTTTCTTTACAGGCCTGTATTGCTCTGCAAGTAAATGTTGTAAATCGTATACCAGGAGTTCTTGATGTTGGCATTCATGATGAAACCCTGTCATGATCAACTTGATGGCATCTTCGCTTAGCGTTTGGGTTTGAATAAATTTTTCCACTTTTTGATTTATCGTATTAAAATACTGAAAAATTTGATCAGTTGTCGGCCTTGAAACCACACCTCGCAATCCTTTGTCATGCGGCACTCCGAATTGTTGATAGTAGGAATTGAGATATTCGGAAAATTCTTTAGAGTAAAACGCATAATTTTTATCAATTTTACTCATAATTGTTTCATAAATCCAACTTACATGTCCTATGTGCCATTTTGGCGGGCTCATAAAAAATGCAGTTTGAACAACAAAGTCATCTTTTTCTAAAGTTTTTACAAGTTCCAGGGTCCTACTACGTGTTTCTTTAAACTGTTCCAGTAATGAAACCCCCAACTGTATTTCAGGATTAAAAGTCACTATTGAAAAATCATGCTTTTGCTATTATTATGTTATGGATATTTTTCTAGTATCCTCTTGCAAAGATTGGAACAGACGCACTTTGTTCTTGGCAATAAATGCATTTTTGGCGTACATCTTCACTTCCAAATGGGATAACTCTGATTTCTGCCCCCGTTTCTTCTTTAATCTTCTCCTCACATTCTAATTTTCCACACCAAGGCGAGTAAAAGAAACCACCATTCTCAATTTTTGATTTAAAATCCGAATAGTTTGAAATTTCAAAAGTGTTCTTTGCAGATTCAACTTTGGCCTTTTTTAACATCTCCACCTGAATTTCATCCAATATTGTGGCTATTTTTTCAATTTCAGAAAAATTCAAATTGATTTTTTCCAGGTTGTATCTTTTTGCAACTACTATGGTTTGTTTTTCAATATCTTTAGGGCCTATTTCGATTCTCAACGGAACTCCCTTTAACTCCCAATCGTTGAATTTGTAGCCTGGAGATAGCCCTTCCCTGTCATCCACATGTACTCTGATCTCTTTTGATTCTAATTCATTTTTGATTTCCTCCACTTTTGAAAGTACTATGTCTTTTCCTTCATCATTTCTGTAAATTGGAACAACCACCACTTGCATTGGAGCCACTTTTGGTGGCAAAACTAATCCCTTGTCATCCCCATGAGCCATGATCATTGCGCCAATCAGTCTCCAGGAAACCCCCCATGATGTTTGCCATGCAAAGTGTTCTACATTATCTTTATCTGCAAATTTAACTTCAAATGGTTTTGAAAAATTTTGGCCTAGGAAATGAGACGTGCCCATCTGCAGAGCCTTTCCGTCTGGCATTATCGATTCCATAGTTGTCGTATATACTGCGCCGACAAATTTTTCTTTCTCACTTTTTTTCCCCGTCGTCACAGGTATTGCCAATTCTTCTTCCACGGTATTTTTGTAAATATCTAAAATTTTCATCACTTCTTTCTCCGCTTCCTCCTGGCTGATGTGGACAGTGTGGCCTTCTTGCCACAAAAATTCCGAAGTTCTAATGAACGGTTTTGTTGCCTTGATTTCTGCCCTTAATGCCGTATTCCAAAAATTGATTTTCAGTGGTAAATCCCTCCAGCTTTGAATCCATTTCGAATACATGGTATATGCCAGTGTTTCAGATGTCGGTCTTAATGCGAGCCTATCCCCAATCTCGTTGGTTCCTGAATGAGTTACCCAAAACACCTCTGGGTTGAATCCTGCAAAATGTTTCTGCTCTTTGCCCAGCAGGGATTCTGGAATCAGTATTGGCAAAAATCCATTCCTAATCCCATTTTTGGAAAATTTCTTGTCAAATGTATTTCTCAGCGACTCCCAAATCGAATATCCGTCAGGTCTGAGGACGATTAATCCTTTTACCGGAGCATAGTCCGCAAGTTTTGCCTTTAGAACTACCTGAGTATACCATTCACTAAAGTCATCCTTTTTTGAAACTGTAATTCCTACGTCTTCTTTGCCCAAACTATTTTTTTAAGAATTAATTTAACTAATGAGCCTTTCGTGATGATTTTAGTTTTAAAACTGCTTTGTTATTTGAGAGGGTCGCCTTTGCATAACACTTCCCCCATAACTCTGCTTTGGAAATTTGGACATACGAAACATTGGACAAATTGGATATCTTCTTTCAACACTGGACATTTTACAAATTCCTGCTTCATTCTTTTGAGCATTTTTGGACTAACTCCCTTGAGTTTTAATTTTCCTTTGTCATCCATCAAACCCAATTCTTTTAAATTCTCTTTGAGGGCATCAGGGAATTTTACCTTGTCTTCCGTAGACTCAATTTTTACATCAAATTTACGTTCTAATTCTCCCATGTCTAATACAACATACTCGGTGATTTATTACTAGCGTTTTTTACAACTGAAAAAAGTTTAAACTTTAAAACGTATGACGGATTTTAAAATTGAAAATACATTGCTTATAAAAGAATAACATCCTGGCAAGTGTCTGTTTCAAAAAATAGATAGAGTGTAAGAATAAAACCATACGCTTAAGTTTGTAATTTTTATAGAAAATTCATGAGATTATTTGAATCAAGAATTGTTCGGGAATTCAACCATAGACAAAAAAAGATCACAGAACAGCTAGATCTATCTAAAAAGTTCAGGGATGAACGTAAGATTGCAGAATCCAGAGAGTTGGCAGATTATGTCTTGTTGCTGCAACAAGAATTAGGCCTATTTTTTGAGCATTATCGCGATCTTCTTGTCAGACATGGAATAACACCACTATATCGTGTGGGTGTTAAACCTCTCACCAAGGATGAAATTAGAACTATCGAGAGGTTTAGTTCAAATCCAGGAAATACCTGGGGAAGCAATAACCGTTAAGAACTAAACTCCAATACGCTCAAGTTCACAATTCCTGCTGTCAACAACATCAATACGGGGTTTTCATTCTTTTTCTTTTTCTTGTGTCTTTTTCGTTATGTGCAGATTCTGATGAATAGTCGTAATTAGGATACAGATTCTCGAATCTTTGCTCGATCGTATCTTCCTTATCGTCCGGATTATTGTTTGGCATGGGATTCACAGTGTTCAGTTTTTTGGATTTATCGAATCAGGGTTGTTTGCAATGTAATGAAACATGCATAATTTATCAGTGGTGCACTGACATTTCATATTTCAGAGAATTTCATATTATTATTTAAAGTCTATGCATGGTTTGATTTAGTACGAGATCAGTTATTTTTCAACACTGGACGCCATGTCTAAACATTATTTTACGGGATGTGCATCCAGATGACTTTTAAAAAATAAAAAAGAGAGGATTTTCAATCCTCGTAGTCATAGTCGGATTCCGAATCGATGTCTTCATCGTCGAAATCACTGTTATCATTTTGAACTTTTTGATAATGGCTCAATAGCAAATGTGTGTTGAAATTCTAAGATATAAACAAGATGAACGATTTATTCTAAACTTCAATTTGTAACATTTTAAAATCACAGAAATATTTAAATTTCAAAACGTCGTACTGTCCACAAGAACAAAGTTCACCACAACCCCCTGAGCGAAATGCTCTAAAGGAAACCATCCGGGATTTTGTATGGACTTGTTCTTTTTTATTGTTCCAGGTTCCAAAGTATTTTAATTCCTAAATTTTAATTCCTAAATTCATCCATGAGGATTAATCATGTTTCTTGTCAATTGAACCACCCTGACCGTAAATCGCAGGCATGGTATAGCTACTAGTCACTCCGCTAACTGATCTTATTTTTCTTACTGCTAAATCTATCTCATCAGGGAATTCACATGTAATTTTTACAATGATGTCGTACTTTCCTAAGACGCCATTAACATCAATCACTTCTGGAATTTTGTTTAGATCCCCAATGATATTTTTTTCTTGTGTTGGCATAGAATTCAATAAGATATATGCATCCATGTCTTTTCAGCCACTTACAATCAATTTAACTCTACTGAAACTTTCTTAGAGTTCGTTCTTTTTTCCCCAACGCTTCTATTTTTAATGCGAGTTCTTTCATTTGACGCTAGATTATTCAATTTATCGGTCAAAACAAGAAAAAAAGCGTAGGATTGTCAACACGCTTAAGTTCAAAATTATAATAGAAAATTAATGAGTTTTAGAGCAAGTGTTTTTTCAAAAAAAGAAGGAGCAGTTATCATCGGAATTTCTGTAATTGTTTCATCAATATTGTATGTCAGTTATGTTGCAGGCAGGTAAGTCAGATTCTAAACCATACGCTTAAGTTCAAAATTATTGTAGAAAATTTGTGAATAAGAAAAACATCGGAGTTAACCTGACAATAATCGCCGTCTGCATCGCCGTTGCTTTTCTATATGCCTGTCTTCAAGTGATTGACGATGTTGAATTTCAACAACAATCTAGCGAGGAACGTGAGGGTCAATTAATGGGAATTGCGGTGTCATACGGTCTTATCATTGCAAGTGGAGGCATAATGGCAAAAAGAATAATTATAAAAATCAAGAATAAGAAAAAACCGTGATTAGATTCCAAACCAGACGCTTAAGTTTTAAAAACATTCAGAAAGATATTGAAACCTGTTTTATATGGCAAGTTTCAGCATTACCTGTATGTCCAGCTTGCTTGATGATGTAAACGAATTATTGAGGCAAAACCAAGGAGATTTGGGGACATTGCAAAATATCAAAAAAACACTTGAAGCGAATAAAATATTGTATGTAGCAGACAGACAATATGTGACAAGACTAACAAAAAAATTAATGAAAGATAACACCCCAAAAGTACACTCTACCGAACACGCTAGAAATTCTGAATCCATACGAGAATTAGAGAGAAAAATCAGGGCAGATAGAACGGAAGATTAGACTCTAAACTCTTTTTGTGAATTGGATAATCATAAAAAAAAATCTCTCAAGTTTCACCCGGTGGCGATGCGCCATAGACATTTTTTGTGATAATTGTCATCACAAATCACTATTTCTGGATCAAACCTGAGAGCCCTCCTGCAATGGCTATAAACCAAAATCATTAGGAACATTCCTACTGGAAAAATCGATTAAAGGTGCAGGTTATTGTGGAATAAAGTTTGGAATCTAAGAATTGTTTTTCACGAATAATTTCTACGTCTGGGTTAAATACAAATTTTGCACAATAAAATCATGTTTCACCTGACAAAGAAGAAAAAAGATATTGAAATAAAAATTATTAGAATTCCAGCTTTTAGAAACAGGTTAGAAGAATAATACATCCAATCATATCGGAGTTTAGAATCTAATTTTTTGAAATTCCCTAAAAATCAGAAGTTTCAGATATAGTTATTATCGAGATTAGGGAAAAGTTCAGACATGGGGTTCAAAAAAGGTATCGACAAATGCGTAGAATGTGAGAGGAAAATGAAAGAGAACCCAAACGAAACAGGCATGTGTAGTAAATGTGGCACCGCGCAAAATCGTATCGAGTCAACCATATACAAAGAATTAATCGATGAGGGAAGATTTCCATAACATGGATTTCCGATACGGGCACTGCAATAACTATGAACTTCTTTTCACAAACGATTCCTCTTATTATCGCTACGAAATATCCTGAAAAAAGATGCGGATTGAGGATATTGATGACAGGACAAAGACGTTCAGCTGCCAGTGTGAACAGTGCTAGAATCGGATTATTTCTTGAGACTTTTTTGCAGTAATTCATTAATCACTTTTGAATAACTTACTGAACTATTAGTAGTCTGGATCATTTTTGCCTGAATCGCTCTTATTTTTTTGTCCAGCTCAGCATCAATCATTATTGTTACTCTTTTTGCCACAAATCCTCGAAATTTTGCATTAATTTAAGGATGCCGACTAGAATCCAAGGATACTTGATCTGCATGAAAAGAAACACGAGTGGTAAATTGTAACAGGATAAAATAACACACGCCTATTAGCCGTGCCTTTAACAAATCATACATGGCAATGCAGTTTGATGCGGATACCTGTATGGGTGAATTGCAAAAAATGACCGTAGATGTGATGCTTGAAATAAAACGGAAATCTTTCCAACGTCTTAACACATTTCAGACGGATAATAAAAATAGTAAATTCCACATGTAATGAAGGGTGAACTTGATCGTATTGTTTAGAGTCTAAGGATTATGAGAATAAGCCACTAGCGGTCATTAAGACCTTTGCTCCTTCGCCACCGTATCACGTAATCTTCCTTACAAGTTACATGGCATTTTTTTTTATCTAATTCAGTTATTCCTTCTAAAAATTTCATTTCTTTTTTACAGATACTGCAAATCAATTGATGGCCGTGTTTCTAAAAGAAACTCGGATTTAAAATGCGTGGTGTTCATCATAAAGAACTTGAGCACAGGGTTTGGAATCTAAACTCCATGCCTAACTGATTAATGGTGATTTTGAACTTGAGCATATGGACAATTCAAAACTATTTCAGATATAAAATTAGTCAAATCAGGTAAATTTCCATCAAGACAAATGCATACTTCTTGATATACCTCTTCATTCAACAATGGCTAGTGAATGAAATTCTAAGAGTGGAACATTTGAAAAAATATTTCACAAAAAAAGGGATATTTGGGGCAAAGGCAGTCACAGTTAGAGCGACTGATGATGTATCATTTTCACTAAAAAAAGGCGAAGTTTTTGTTTTAGCTGGCGAATCAGGTTCTGGAAAATCGACAATTGCAAAACTAATTCTAAAGTCAATCCAGCCAGATTCAGGAAAAATATTTTTCGAAGGAACCGAGATCGATGGCAATAAAGAAAATTTGGCAAAGATCAGAATGAACTGTCAAATGATACATCAGGATCCATACGACTCAATCAACCCAAGAATGAGGATTGGGGACATTGTATCTGAGCCGCTTGAAATCCACAAAATTGGAAACAGGCAGGATAGAATCAAAAGAGTGATCGAAGTATTACGTGAAGTAAAATTAGAACCAGCAGAAGAAATTGTAAAAAGATACCCCCACATGTTATCCGGAGGGCAAAGACAGAGGGTCGTACTGGCAAGAGCTTTGGCACTGAAACCCAAAGTTATTCTGGCAGATGAACCAGTATCAATGTTGGATGTGTCAATCAGAGCTGAAATGCTGGAACTGATGCAAGAATTGCAGAAAAAATACAATATTTCATTTATCTACATCACACATGACTTGGCCACTGCAAGATATTTTGGTCAGAGAATAGGTATTTTGTACATGGGGAAAATTGTAGAAATTGGACCAATCAATCAAGTGCTGGTTAATCCCAGCCATCCGTATACTCAGGCACTAATGGATGCGATTTCAGAGCCAGATCCCGACAACTTGCACAAAGAGAGAAAAATCAGAATCAATGAACCGTCAGATGTTGATGTGTATGAAGGATGCAGATTCAGAGCAAGATGTCCCTATGTTGTTGAAAAATGCATCGAAGAGCCAAAATTAGAAAAAATTAACGAAGGGCATTATTCCGCATGTTTTGTGAAACTGGGCTAGGAAGTTTTCAACGAGGGAATTCGTTTATCTTTGTATGTAACAACATGTGAGACCCCGTTCTTTGGGAACACCCCGTAGATCAGCTTTGCTTTTTGTATTACAGAGTCTTTTAGCGACACCATGATAAACTGACTTTCCTTAGATCTCTCTTCCAAAATTTTTGCCAATCTTTCAGAGTTTGGCGCATCAAGGTGTGCGTCAACTTCGTCAAACAGGTAGAAGGGGGACGGTTTTAGTTTTTGTAATGCCAGAACAAACACAATTGCAGCCAGTGTTTTCTCACCACCGCTTATCGAGGTAGACTCTCTTTTTGGCTTATTTGGGAATTGAATCAGATATGAAATGCCGGAATTAAATATGTCATCTTCGTTTTGCAATTCAAGCCAAGCATTGCCATCAGTCATTTTGTTGAAAATCAAACGAATTTCCTTATCGACTTTATCAAATGCGTCCAAGAATGTTTGACGTTTGTCTTTTTCAATATCTTCTATGAATTTGACGATTGAGTTTCGTTCTGCCTCTAGAGAATTCTTTCTCGTAGACATGGAGCGGTATCCATAAGACACTTCAAGGTAGGTTTCGGGCGCTTTTGCATTCAATGAGTTCAGAGAAGACAGTTCGCTTGTCAGTCCGTGTACAATCGATTCAACGTCAAACGTTTCCATGTTTTTATCAAATCCAAACGCCGACAGAAGTTGTTGGAGTTTGGCCTCGTTTTCAACTAAATCGTGAAGATCACGCGAAAGAGAATCGGTTTGGCGCTCTATAGTGCTGATTTGTTTTGTCAGCTCCCTATCTTGCTCAGTCAAGACCTTGAGTTTATCATCGAATTCTTTCAAATGAACAATTGAAGAACCGGATGTGGAAATCAGCTCTTGTTCTTTTTCACGTAGAGATACAAGGACGGTATTCTTTGATTCTTTACGTTCCTCCAAGCCATCTATTTTTATTTCAAGTTCTTTGTAGTCAAGTTTTAATGAATTTGTTTCATCGTCAAGGCGGTTAGACTGTGATTTTTCTCGATTGTATTGAGTTTGCAATGTTGTTTGTTGTGAAGATTTATCCCGGTATTCATTCATGATTGTGGTGTATAATGTCTCAATGTCTGATTTTTTGATATTGATTCTAGATAGTTCGCTGGCAATTCTATCCTGCTCCCCGCTTGCATAATTTTCTTCAACGATATTTATTCTGCCTTGCAGTGATTCAACGTGAGATTCGCATGTATTCACTTCAGATTCAATGATACTGTTTCTTGAGATCAGTTCCGAGATTCTTTTTGAAAGTTGTTCCCTCATACTTATCGAAGATGCAATTCTTGATTTCAGGTTAGAATAGTTCTCAGTCGTAGACGTCAAAGAGTTTTCAGATACTGAAAGACGCTCGTCATAAGATTGAATGGAGTCCTCTATTTTTTTTAATGAGTGCTTTTTCTTTAACATGTATTTTTTAATTATTCCAATGGATTGGAACAATCCATCGATGTCGCTACTCATGGAGATGAGTTTTGTAAGTTTGGATATTTTCGAATTAATGTCAATGATCACTGTCCCATCCTTCTCTTCAAAGAATTCGCCATCAAGTGTCACAGATTTGTACCCCTTTTGAGATACATTGTAAGCAGTTTCCCTAGTTTCGGTAAGCACGATATTGCCAAACAGGAATGTTTTGAGTGAGGAATAGGCAGGATCACATGCGACATAGTTAGAAAGTATGCCTATAACCCCAGGCTCCTTAGGCGGAGACAGTTTAAACTGAGGGATTGCATCCAGCGGGATTATTTTCAATTTTGGAAGTTTTTTACTTCGTGCAACTTCAGCGACACCAAGCAAAGTTGCAAAGTCTTTTACAACAATTGCTTTAATCCAATCAGAACTCACTGCCAAAACAGAGCGCTCATATTTTTTATCCCATGAAATCATCTCATAGACAAGCCCCTCAATTCCAAGTCTGTCTGCATCTTCTTTTAATTTAGCGACAGTGTAATCCTCATGCATGAATCCCTTAACGGTTTTAATTTTTGATTCATATTGGTTTGCAGCCTTGCTTGATTTTTCCAAGATGAATTCCAATTCGTCCATATCAACATGTATTTTCGATTTTCTTGCGTGCAGTTTTTGGATTCTGGATTTTAATTCGGCAATTGATGCATTGTGGTTATTTAGCATTGATTCTAGCTGTGATTGGTACCCAGATAATTTAACTATGCCATCTTCCAATTCAGAAAGTTTTACTGTGTTGGTCTCAACTTTAATTTTAGATTCGTCTCTCTCGTTTAGAACTTTGGATAGTTTTAGTTTTACATCGTTGAGTTGGTTTGTAAGCAGTTTTATTTTGTTGTCAATTTCAGACTTTTTGGATGCTGCCTCCGATTGCTCTGTAAGTATTTTATTTCTTTGAGAGTCAATTATTTTTAAATCCTCGTTGACTTTATTTTTCTTCAGATCAGTTTCATCGATAGATATTTTTATTTTTTGCAGCTGTGTGTCGATATCGGTTCTTGCTTGATCAATATCTTTAATTTCGGTTTGTATTTCGGGCAACCTTAAATCGATTTGTTCCAGTCTTTTCTTTGATGCGGAAATTGCACTGTTATCGATTTCATATTGCTCCATTGCAGAACTGATTTCCACATCGAGTGCAGATTTTGCTTGGTTGTAATCGTGGGCTTCGGTCATTAATTTTGTCTTTTCTGTTTCCAAAGTAGCAATTTCTTCCCTCAAAGCATTTCTTTCGCCAGCAAATTTTGTAATTTCAGCATTTAGCGCGTTCAGAGTGGATTCTTTTGAAGATTTTTGGCTTGAGATTACCTTCATTTTGTTTGTTGCGGCAATGGCTTTGTAGCGATTTAACTCACGTTCCAAGATATCATGTCGTAATTTTTGATTTCTTTCCTCTTCAAGCTCATCAATCCTCTTTTTGATTTCACCCATCTTTGCAAGGGCAATTTCCAGTCGCCTGTCAGCCTCGTCTAGCTGCTTTATCGATTCTATTTTTTTATCGTCAAAGTATGAAAGTCCAATTAGGTCTTCAATGGTTTTTCGTTTCTCTTCCGAGGTAAATTCTGAGATTCTAGTTACAGTTCCTTGTTGTACTGCATTAAGCTGGCCCAGACCGGCATTTGCCATATCAAGTAAATCAAGAATATGGCTTCGGTTTGTTTGCTTTTTGTTTAGATAGTATGTGTTTTCCCCATTGGCATCCATCTCTCTTGTGATTTCAACTGTATCAGAATCTACTGGAATTTTTCTATCGGTGTTATCAAAGTGGACACTTGATCTGGCCATTTTAGGCCCATGCCTTGCACCTTCAATATCATGGATTAGAGATCGTAATTTATCAACCCTCATAACCTTCGGTTTGTTTTCACCCATTGCAAAAATAATGGCATCCAAGATGTTGCTTTTGCCGGAACCGTTTGGACCAGAAATTGAGATTAGTCCGGGTTCGAACTGGACAATGGTATTCTTAAATCCAAATGATTTGAATCCGAAGATCTCAACTTTTTTAACATGAACCAATGGTTATAATTTCTCATTACGTTGGATAATCGATGGTTAACAAGTTTAGTTGACATAATTGATTAATTTTTCTTGTTGGGTTATGAAATTTTTCGTAGCGGTGGCAATTAAAATAATAATTTTTGAATAATTGATCGCAATCATTACGCCTGCTATAACTACCAAGGAATAATTCTAAAACCACGGTCAAGCTGGGGATAATACAAACTACATCGCAAAGTACAAATCAAAAAGGAATTGCGCAGGCTGTAAAAATGCTCAGGAAACTAGGAAGAGACAACACTGACATCGTGTGCCTGCCAGAACAGTGGCTCAGAAATAATGAGATCGCTGATTTCGATTTAGAGTTTTCAGATTTCAAAAAAATTGCAAAAGAGTTTTCCATGACCGTAATTCTGGGAGCATTTTACGAAATAACCAAGAAAAAAACATCAATCATCTCACCAGTCATAGGTCCAAATGGCGAATTCATAGGCAGGCAAGAAAAAATTCATCCTTTTGACTATGAAAAAGAGAACGTAAAGCCTGGAAACGAGGCTAAAATTTTCAATACAGCCTGTAAATTTGGGGTCGTGATTTGCTATGACATGGTATTTCCCAACGTAGCAAATACTTTAGTAAAAAAAGGAGCCCAAGTTTTGTTCTCCCCAAGCAGGATAGTCAAAAGGGGAATTCAGCCTTGGCAGATGTATGTTCAGGTAAGAGCGTTGGAGAACAGAATCCCAATCCTGGCAGCAAACGTTGAAAATCAAAGGTTTGGTGGGAATAGCCTCATAGTGGACCTGGCGGAGAACAACAAAGTGGTGACAACCAAAGTCTTCAAATTGAATGGAGAGTCAGGATTATCTAAAGAGTTCAATCTGGACAAATATGAAAAGAGTAGAAAAATCAGATTTTCAGATTCTAACAGATTTCAGTGACTAGTCGCCTCTAACAAATTTTTCACAAGCGTCTTTTGCTTCAACATCAGAAGTTTGCTCTATAGGATGTTTCATCAGATATGCGCTGGCAGGTTTGATTGGTCCGCCAATACCCCTATCAAGTGCAATTTTTGCCAATCTAATGGCGTCAATTACAATACCTGCAGAGTTAGCTTTGTCATCCACCTCTAAACGAACTTCCATATTATATGGAATGTTTGCCCATTGTCTACCTTCAATCCTCATAAACATGAGTTTAGTATTGCCCAGGAATGGAATAAAGTCAGAAGGGCCGACATAGATTTGATCATCTGCGAGTCTTTCCTTGAGCTGGCTTTGAACACTTTCAGTTTTAGAAATTCTTTTTGATGCCAATCTGTCTTGTTCCTTCATGTTTAAGAAGTCGGTATTACCTCCGACATTGATCTGGTATGTTTTTTCAATCTTTGTTCCCCTATCACTACAAAGTTTGGCCAAAGTTCTATGCACAATAGTGGCGCCGACTTGTCCTTTGATGTCATCGCCAATACATGGAACGTTTGCGTCTTCAAACTTTTTAGCCCATTTCTCGTCCGATGCAATGAAAGACGGGATGCAATTTACAAATGCAGTTTTAGTATCTAGACAAATCTGGGCCCAGAATTCAGTCACCTTGTCAGAACCTACGGGCAGATAGGATACAATGATTTCAACTCCGTTCTTTTTGAGGATTTGTTTTACGTCCTCAGCGATTTGTTCAATAGTTTTAGTACTTGTAATCGGTTTGATTCTATTTTCCACCCAGATTCCCACTCCGTCTAGAATAGGGCTTTCATAGACCATTGCCTCATTTTTGGGCAAGTCATCTTTGGCAATCCAATCAACCATGTTCGGATATTCATAAATTGCCTCATGCAAAAGCTTGCCAACTTTATTTTCACCAACATCAAACCCACAGACAAAGTCAATGTCATGAATTCCGTATCCGGCCAGTTTATCGTGAATAATACCAGTTACTTCCTGAGAAGGGTTTTTTCTATAATATTCAATTCCCTGAATCAATCCTGAAAAACAATTACCAATACCTACCAAACCAACTTTAATTCTATCAGTCATTTAAAATTCATTATTGTAAGGGAGGTTTAAAGTTTCCCCATGCAAATTAAAAAAAGTCCCAGCATCAAAGGCAGAATTTTATATTCGGTACAAACATAGAGTGTAATCATGGTAAACCCTGGCCGCCCAGTAAAAGATATTCAGATTGATTCAGCCACATCTCTAGAAAAAATTTTTGAAGAGATGTCACAGTCGGGAGGATTTGAATCCGTAAACCTGTCTAGCGGCTTGGAAATTTTGACCGAAATGATTTCAGATAAACAGTGTTTGAGATTTGTTTCGTTTGTTGGTGCAGTCGTATCAACAGGGCTAAGAGGAATCATCAAAGATATGATCAAAAACAAATGGTTTGACGTTGCAATTACAACATGCGGTGCATTAGATCATGACATTGCAAGACATTTTTCACATTACAAAGAAGGCGCATTCACAATGGATGATATGGAATTGGCAAATCAGAATATCCACAGGTTAGGAAATATTCTAGTTCCAATGGATAGTTACGGCCCTCTAATCGAGGAAAAGATGCAGGCATTCTTGGAAGAAGAGTATCAAAACGGAATCAAAGAGATGAACACGGCTGAGATATGCAAAATGATCGGGAAACATTTAGGAGAAGATTCATTTCTTTATTGGGCATACAAGAACGATATCGACGTGGTAGTTCCAGGAATAATGGATGGTGCGGTAGGAAGTCAGATTTGGCTATTTACACAAAAACATGCAGATTTCAAATTAAACGTGATAGGGGATGCAAATTTGTTATCAGGTTTAATTTTCAAAGCAAAGAAATCAGGAGCATTCATGATTGGCGGCGGGATTTCAAAGCACCATACATTGTGGTGGAATCAATACAGAGAAGGATTAGATTATGCATTTTACATCACCACTGCCCAAGAATTCGACGGCAGTCTAAGCGGTGCGCTAGTGCGAGAGGCGATTTCTTGGGGGAAAGTGACACAAATAGCAAAACAGTCAACACTTCATGCAGAAGTGACCACCATACTGCCATTCATCTACGCCGCATTGCTTTCAAAATTACAAAAATAGATTAAGATAAAAGCTATTATTTAATCAATATCTAAAATATTCATTGATTCCTAAAATTAGAATTAGAGAAATTAAAAAAATAGATTTAGAGGGCGGATATCTAATTGACGGGTTTCCATCAGTTGGATTTACCAGTGCCATTGCAACTGAGTCAATGATTCACACGTCTCAGTTTGAACTGGTAGGAGTACTAGACTCAGAAATTTTTCCCCCGATTAGCATCGTAAAAGATGGAAAACCGAATTTTGCAACAAGGATTTTTGCAAATGCGGGATTGAAAGTGGGCGTATTTTTATCATATCTCACTCTAGATCAATCACTGCATAGGGTTACAGCAGAGACAATGTTGTCATGGGCAAAACAACAAAAAATAAAATTAATCGTCAGCAGCGTCGCCATAAAATCGCCAACAGGCGATGAAGAGATGATGGGTATTGGAAGTACAGACTCTGCAAGAAACAAAATAACGGAAGCGGGGCTGAGGGTTTTAGATCATGGAACAGTTCCAGGAATTCCAGGAATACTGCTAAACGAAGGAAGCATCTCAAACCAAGACGTCATCGTAATAATTTTCCATACTAATGGGGAAGGGCCAGATTTCAAGTCAAGTGCTAAATTATGCATGGCAATGTCAAAATTAATTCCAGGGGCATCTTGCGATATTCCGTTGTTACAGAAGGAAGCTGAAAAAGCAGAGAGCGTGATTAAAGAAGCACAAGCAGAATCAAAACACCTCAAAGATTCCATGTATAGGTGAGATTTTTCAATCAGGTTTATTTCGCAATTAAATAGCATCAAAAAGTAATGGCTCAGATTACTGAATTTGCAATTATTGTAATAGTAATTTCTGCATCCGGAGTAATGTCTCCAGGACCGCTTTTTGCAGCAAATATTTCGTACGGGTTGCGAGAAGGGGCAAAGTCAGGTATCAAAATGGCATTTGGTCATACAATTGTAGAGCTGCCACTAGTTATTCTATTAGGAATTGGAGTGTTTTCGCTAGAAACATTCCCAGAATTCAGAACGACGCTATCCGTAGTAGGGGCAATCACACTTTTTATTTTTGCACTAGTTCAAATCAAAACAGCCTTACAAAACAACAAAGACTTCACGTCAGCACCAAAACACGGCCCGCTACATGCTGGAATAGTTCTCAGTGCACTGAATCCATTTTTTGTAATATGGTGGTTGACAATAGGATTCAAGTTAATTTCAGATGCAATGTTGATGTGGGCATTTTCAGGCATAGTGATTGTATTTTTCTTACACATATGGATGGATTTTGCTTGGTTAGGGGGAATCTCATTTCTTGCATCAAAGAGTTCAAAAATTCTTTCCAGCAGAAATTACAAGATCATAATGGTTGGATTAAGTTTGTCGTTAGTGTATTTTGGAATCACATTTTTAGTAGACGTGGCGCCTTAACCGCAGTCCAAAATTTCTATTTGTGATGAACATTCATCATTGTATAAATCAATTTTCTCAAGAATATTTTCACACGTTTCAGGATCCAAGAATTTTTCATATGAAGAAATTTCATTTGAAATTACAATATTTTTTACATTGCAAGAACTGTCAGGAAACCCAACCAGTATGACGACAAATAACACAGCAAGCAGAATTATTGTTAAAAATTTCAGGTTAGTCTTTTGAAATATCAATTTCCATTGTAGAAACATTACGTTGTTTTCCATCTTGAGAAGTTAAAGAGTCAGATGAAATTCTAACGTCCCTAATTACATATCCCACAGAGTTCATTCTTTTTACAATCATTTGTGAAACATCAACAGCCTCTGTAATTCGTCGACCTCTTGCTTTGATAGTCACAGTTTTCCTAGTTGAAAGTTGAGTTAACGTTGCAGAGACATAATTCATAATTGGTTTTGTGCCAACAAAAATTACATCGCGTTCTTCCTGAACTTTATGATAATCAGAAGTTTTCTTTGAACCTTCTTCATTTGCAGGAGCTTCAAGTTGCGGTTCATGTGCAGGAGCTTCAAGTTGCGGTTCATGTGCAGGAGCTTCAAGTTGCGGTTCATGTGC